>DASXUF010000098.1 GCA_036504975.1 Candidatus Binatia bacterium
GCGAAGTCGCTGCCCCACAAGAGCTGGTTGACGCCGACGTCGTGGCGGAGCCTGACGCCGAGCGGGTCGCGCATGAAGCCCCAGAGGTTCTGGCTCTTGAGGTATTCGCTCGGTTTTCGCTCGGGCGGCTTGAGGCCCCACAGGCGCTCCGACCAGTAGCGATTGCGCTCGAAGGTGTCGTCGAGCTGGGATAGGCAATAAGGCAGCCAGCCGATCTGCGTCTCGGCCCAATAGATTTTAAGCGCGGGAAAGCGGTCGAAGACGCCGCCCACCGCGAGCTGCAACGCGCCCGCCGGCGCCTCGCCGAGGAAACGGACCAATAGATTCGCCGGATCGCGTCCGGGAATCGCGTCTTCCGGAACGCGCGAATATTTGAGCAACGGCCCCTCGCGCGAAAAACGCGTCGAGCCGTTGGCCGTGTGCGCGCTGACCGGCATCTTCATGTCGAGCGCGGCTTGCCAGAAGCGGTCGTCCTCGGGCGTCGGGTAACCTTTTCCCGAGGGAAATTTGTAGAGGCAGACGCCCTTCAACCCCATGCGCGCGCAGCGCTCCATCCCGCTGAGCGCGTCGTCAAGGCCGGTATCGGGAATCAATCCCATGGCGATCAGCCGGTCGGGGGCGGCGGCGGCGTATTCCTCGCCGAGAAAATCGTTGTAGGCGCGGATCATCGCCTGGTACGGCTCGTCGTCGCGGATGCCGCGCCACAGGCTCATGTAAACGGGATGCGTGTAGAGAATCTCCGCGTCGACGCCGTCCTGGTCCTGCTCGCCGAGCCGCTGCTCGGGCGTCCCGGTTCCCGCGCCGTCGTAGCTGATCTCGCCGGCGTCATGCTGCTCGTACGGCTTGCCGGTGATCAGCAAGGTCGGAGTGAAGACGGGGCGATTTTCGACCACGATACCGTCGTTGCCGTTGGCGAGCTTCACCCGGCGCGGCGCGCGCTCGCGCCAGCGCGCCGGCACTCGCGCGGTCCAGCGCTCCGGCGGCAGGTCGAGGTGTGAGTCTCCGGAGATGATGCGGTACTGACGTGGCATTGTTTTCCTTTAAATGGTCGCCCTTCGTCAAGCTCAGGGTGACCGGGCCTTTCTATGAGTTTCCGTTCGTGCTGAGCCGGTCGAAGCACGATATCGAGTAGCTATTCAAGTCTCTTTGCTGCTTCGGTCAATCCCGCGACGAACGTTCTGTTTATCTCCAGCGATTCGCGCGCGCCTTGCAGCACCAGCGCCTGAAGCTCCGGCGTCGCCGCGTGGCGGTCGAAGATCTCAGCCATCATGTCGGAGTGATCGCCGTCGGCGTTCTCGTTGGCCGTCGCCACTTCCATGTCTTTGTCGCTGAGACCCAGCTCCTTTTTCCATTTCTCGGTGTTGCGCTTCATGTCGCCCCGGGCGCTCATCATGTTGGCGTCGCGCTCGAGGATCGAGGAGGACGCCAGCGCCTGGAGCCAGGGTTTGGTGCGCGCGATGTAAAGCCAGGCGTAAAAAGCGGCGCGAGACGACGGCAGCGGCGCGGCGTTTTCGATCTCTTCGCGCGTGAGACCGAGCGCCATGCAGCGCCGGACGTGGAGCGAGTAGTGGTCCGAACCGCAGCGCGGATCGCGGATCAACTCTTCCTCCTCGTGCGCCCAAACGACGCGCTTGACGTCGATTGGCGACGAGCATTGCACCGCGCCCCAGCAGTCGCGCCGGTTCTTGTTGAACAGCGCGCGCTGGACGGCGATCAATCTCCCGCGCGCCGGCGTGAGCGTCACGTCGCGGAGTTTCAGGCGATGGCTCTCTTCGATGTGCTCGCGGCAGATATCATCCAATTTTTGTTGCAACTCGGATCTCGCCATATGGGCCTCCGTTTTTGTGATTACTTTTTTCCGGATTTTTCCAGCGCTTCGGTGACGAGCTTCCGGATCGGCTGGAGATCGCTGTACTCCGGCAGCGCGGAAAAAATATAAGAGATGCCTTCCTTGGGAACGATGTTGGCCGCGTCCGGCAGGCGGTCCTTGGGGATGTCCGTGCGCAAGGAATTGCGCTCGGTGATTCTCTGATAAGCCATCTGCCCCTCGCGCGACAAATACCAGTTGAGATAAATTTTAGCGGCATTGGGATGGGCGGGGCGATTGATGATGCCGATCGCCCCCGCGCCCGCGTGCATGGCGGCGCCTTCCTGCGACAGATGCGTCAGCTCAGCTACGGGCAGGCCTTGTTTTTTCGCCTTGTCGATATCACCGGCGGCGGGAAAGAGAAAGAGCGGGAATTTCCCCGTCGCCAGCCAGTCGGTCATGAGATGGCCTTCGGTCGCGAGCGTCAGGTCCATTTCGTTGAAGAGGCGATAGACGAACTTCGGACCGAGTTTTTGACTGAAGTAAAGAAACCGTATCGGGCCGCCGGCGCCGCTGCGCTTGCGCGGATCGTAAGCCAGAATTTTGCCGCGCCACTTGGGCTGCAAAAGGTCCCAATAGGACTGGATCTCGTCGGGGCGCACGAGCTTCGTGTTGTAGGCGATGAGCGAGGTCTCGACCGTGCCGTCGTTCAACAGCACGTGTTCCTTTTGCGCGTCCGCGAAGTGGAATTTTTTTCCGAACCATAGCGACTCGTCGGCGACTTCGGGGAGGATCAGGCTCGGCCGGATCGGATCGAGCGCCTTGGCCGGCATCAAGACCTCGACCGGCGTCGTCGTCCCGCCGATAAAGAGATCGACCAAATATTTTTCCGCGCGACGCTCCGCGATCAGCCGCGGGCCGAGATCCGAGCCGCTGCCGGAGATCAGGACCAATTTGATCTCGGGATAAAATTTCTGGAACTCGCTCAGCGCTTGAACGTGGCTGTCCCGCGACCAGCCGAAGACGGTAACCTGCCCTTCGCCTTTCGCTGCCTTGAGCGTCTTTTCCCACTCGGCCTTCTTGTCCGGCCGCTCGGCGGCGAGCAAATCGTTGGCGACCGGCGAGAATAAAAAGACAGCGAATGCAAAGGTTATGAAGAAGCGCCGCGTCATCGTCGTCCTCGATGCATAACTATTCCATCGAGTCGGCTTGTGTCAACTTGAAGGTAAGGCATCTATGATAGCCTTCGACAGCCTTCGGATCATTTCGCGGCCAGCAGATTGTTGACAAGCAGAAATACCTGGCGGATATTGCAACCGAATCGGATTTGATTGGCGTGGCCGTCTTAGGCGATAGGCCGACCGGCATTTGTCGCCTGTTAAAGCGACTCACTTAATAGCCGTTACCAAGTGCCGTGAAGAATCAATACGTCGGCGATATCAACGATTTCCGAAAGTACAGTCTGATCCGGGTTCTTACCGGGGAAGGCGAACTCCGGTCGGGCGTCTGTTGGATGTTGACTGCCAATGACGGGCGCACTGATGGCCGGTTCCTTCGCTATCTGCAACAGCCGGATCACTGGAGGAGCCTCGACAAGAAAACATTTGAGGCCATGCGCCGAATCGTCCATGACCATAGGCGACGCGACGTATCCTTGGTAGAAGGCTCCGGTGTCCTTCCGAATGCGAAGTTCTTTTCTCCAATCCTTGACGACGACCGCGAACGCCGAGCCTTATATTTTGCGAACGCCAAGTCGGCGCTTTGTGGAACACAACTCTTGTTTTTCGATCCTGACAACGGGCTCGAAGTAAAGTCAGTACCGCTCGGGCGAAAACGTTCTAGAAAGTACCTCTACTGGTCTGAACTCCCTACGTTTTCTGAGGCCGGTTGTTCCATTCTGATTTACCAGCACTTTCCACGCGAGGATCGTGCTTCCTACATTCAGCGGCGCGTTGTTGAAATTTGGCAGGCTTTGGGCGATGTCTCTGTCTACTCCTTTCGAACGGCCTACGTTGGCTTTTTCCTCGCGGCGCAGTCTCCGTCTATGCGTCGTTTCTTTCGAGAGCGCGTCAAAATCCTTGAACGCCGTTGGAATGGACAGTTTCAGGTGCAATACCATGGTAACGGCTAACAACACGCCCCACCCGGACGCGCGCAAGCGCGCGCCGGCTGAGCTTTGCGTCAACCGGCAGAGTCAACTGTGGCGCAACCACGAATAAGATGCTCATTGAAAGGCGGAAGCGGTGATGAAGATCGACATCGACAAGCTCAACGAAGAAGAACTGATCGATCTGAACAACAGGGTCGTGGAACGCCTGCGGTTCTTGAGCCAGATGCGCGCGCACTCGCAGATGCTGGACTTCAAGATCGGCGATCGCGTCGCTTTTCAGCCGGAAGGGAGTCCGCGCCTTGTTGGAATGCTTACCCGCTACAACAAGAAAACGGTTACGGTGATCACCGACACCGGACAGCACTGGAACGTGGCACCGGGGCTTCTGCGCAAAGCGGAGTCTACCGCCGGCGCGGACGCCGGCCGCGCGAAGGTGATTCGACTGAGAAAGGAATGAGTCGGCTCGAACACACTTCCCTGCGGGATAGCCCCGTCATTCTTAAGAAACCTTCGCGCCCGCGTTGACGGTTTTTTCCGGCCTGAAGAACACAACGCGCTTGCACCACTCAGATGTGCTACTTGCCTTCACCTGGTTGGAATTGTATGGTAATTGTATGCCGCGCTTGATTTCGACAACGGTTCGCCTTGCACAGGAAGACGTACGGGCTTTGAAAAGAGCCCGGGCGGCGGGTCAGTCTGCCTCCGAGCTCATCCGGAAGGGCCTGCGCGTAGTGGCGTCGCGATACTACACTGGCCGGCGTGCCCCTTCGACACGCCTCTTCGAGTCGACCGACACCAAGCTGGGAGAGGAATCCGAGCTCTTCCGGGAACTCAAGGGGTGATTCCGCCGATCGTCGTAGATACTGGTGGACTTCTTCGAGCGCTCGCCCGCACAGCCGCAGGCAAACCAACCTTCCCTGAGTACGAGAATATTCTGACCTCTGCGAGTCTTGTCATCGTGCCAGGGCTTGTTCTCGCCGAGGTGGACTACTTTCTTCGGGAGAACCGGCCAGCTATGCGAAAGCTCGTTGCTGAGATCTTCGACCCGGCGACGCGGTACGAATACGAACTGCCTCTCCCATCGGACATTGTGCGATCCCTCGAACTCGACGCCAGATTCACGAAGCTGAATTTGGGATTGGTCGATGGCACGGTCGCCGCCGTTGCTGAGAGACGACACGTGTACCGGGTTCTAACGACAGATCGTCGGGACTTCGGCGCGATTCGTGTCGGTCCACGTCTCGCGCGCGCCCTTGAGCTACTTCCGTGAGGCATAGACCGTCGCCGAACCGCGTGCTCCAGCGGGCGAGATATGGGGTCGCGGGTCTTTTCTCTATACAAGCGGTCGTAAAAAAACTGCCGACCGTGCTTAGGAACGATTGCTAAAAGTGACGGCTGAGCTTTGCGTTCGCGCCGCAGTTTCAAGAAACCTTCGCGCCCGCGTTCACCGATTTTTCCGGCGTCAGAAACACGACGCCGTTGCCGTCCGAGGCGGCGAGCAGCATTCCTTGGCTTTCGATCCCGCGGAGCACGGCGGTCTCTAGATTGGCGACGATGACGACTTGTTTCCCGACCAATTCCTCCGGCTGATAATGGGCGCGGATGCCGGCTACGATCTGCCGCTCTTCCGAGCCCAGGTCCACTTTGAGAACGAGCAGCTTGTCAGCGTTGGGATGGGCCTCGGCGCTTTTGACGACACCGACTCGGAGATCGATCTTTCTGAACTCATCGATGTGAATCATCTTCTTTCGCGCCTTTCTACGTAAGCGTGATGAGGCAACATAGCAGAAGAGCCGCAGCAAGCCTAGCCGACGATTTTTTTTAAAAAGAGTCTTGACAAGGTTCCGTTTCTAGTGTTAACAGTAATCATTATCAATAAACAAGGAGGGTTTTTATGGCAAAACTAACCGGCACTAAGAGTCTCGAGAATCTCAAAAACGCCTTCGCTGGCGAATCGCAGGCGAACCGGCGTTATCTCTACTTCGCCCGCGCGGCGGACATTGAAGGCTATCCGGACGTCGGCGGATTGTTCCGCGACACTTCGGAAGCCGAGACGGGGCACGCGTTCGGCCACCTCGATTTTCTTAAAGAGGTCGGCGATCCCGTCACCGGAGTTCCGATGGGCAGCACGGAGAAAAATCTCAAGTCCGCGATCGAGGGCGAGACCTACGAGTACACCGAGATGTATCCGGGAATGGCGAAGACCGCGCGCCAGGAAGGCTTCGCCGAGCTGGCCGAGTGGTTCGAGACGCTGGCCAAAGCGGAAAAATCCCACGCGGGACGCTTCACCAAAGGGTTGGAGAGAATCGCCGGCAAAGAACCCGCCGACGCCGCGAGCTGAGAAAAGGGGACTTATCGGGGCGTGATGCATCATGCCCCGATCCCCAGAATCTTCCATGCCCTTTGAACTGAATAGCCCGTCTTTCTGGGAAGAGCCTGAGGTCGAGACGGAACTGAAGCGCGTCTTCGACATCTGCAACGGGTGTCGCCGCTGCTATAGTCTGTGCCCGTCCTTCACGGACCTCTTCGCCCGCCTCGACAGAGACAATGTCGACGGCGAGGCGGAGAAGCTCGTCCCCGAGGATCTTAGAAGGGTCACCGATCTCTGCTACCAGTGCAAGCTCTGCTTCAATCACTGTCCTTACACGCCGCCGCACCGCTGGGACGTTGACTTTCCGCGCCTGATGCTGCGCTCCAAGGCGGTGCAGGTAAAACGCGACGGCGTCTCACTTCAGGACCGGATCCTGGGCCAGGTGGATTGGATGGGCAGGATCGGCACGTTTTTGGCGCCGATCGCGAATTGGGCGACGACCAATCGGCTCAACCGCTGGGTGATGGAGAAGCTTTTCGGCATTCATCGCGATCGCATTCTTCCCAAGTATGCCTCGGAAACTTTTCGTTCATGGTTCGGCAAACAAAGGCGCAAACCCGGCGCCGAAAGTGCCGGACGCGTCGCTTTGTTCTACACCTGCACGGTGAACTACAACGAGCCCGAGACCGGACGGGCGTGCGTTAAAGTGCTGGAGAAAAACGGCATCGACGTGGCCTGCCCGGAGCAGCGCTGCTGCGGCATGCCGTTCCTGGACGGCGGCGACGTCGAAGGGGCGCGCAAGAACGCGCGCGCCAACGTGGATTCGCTCCACGCACTGGTGAAACAGGGCCGCGACGTCGTCGTTCCCGGGCCTACGTGCAGCTACATGCTCAAGCAGGAATATCCGCACCTGCTGAACAACGCGGCGGCGCGGGAGGTCGCCGCGCGCACCTTCGATATCTGCGAGTATCTGATGGCGCTGCACGGCCAGGGAAAACTGGACACCCGCTTCGTCAAAGGCGCCGGCGAGATCGCCTACCAGATGCCCTGCCATCTGCGGGCGCAAAACATCGGTTACAAATCGCGCGACCTACTGCAACTGATTCCGGACACCCGGGTCCGTCTCATAGAAAAGTGCGCGGCGATCGACGGCACCTGGGGTCTCAAACGCCAGTACTACGACCTCTCGCGCAAAGTCGCCGCGCCGCTCATCAATGAACTTCGGGAAATCCGGGAAAGCGGGGCGGAATTGACCGTCTCCGATTGTCCCCTGGCGGGCCTGGAGATCGAGCAAGATCTAAAGCGCAAGGCGCTTCATCCGATCCGTATCCTCGCGCGCGCGTATGGGCTCGAGGCGGAGTAAGCGCCCGTGACTCTTCGAGATCCTCAGGGTCATGGTGAGCAGACTGTCGAACCATGAAAAAGATCGCCATGGAAGATTTGATGGGCCTGGCCGCGTACGAAAGAGTCCGCGATCAATTCCGCCGGGAGATCATCGAATACAAAAAGAATCGCCGCCTTCAGATCGGCGATCGCGTTTCGCTGCTGTTCGAGAACCGAAAAACCATTCTGTTTCAAATTCAAGAGATGCTGCGCACGGAGCGGATCACGGATCTCGACAAGATCAAAGAAGAAGTCGAAACCTACAACACGCTCATCCCCGGCGCGAACGAGCTCAGCGCGACGTTGATGCTCGAGATCGAACAGCAGGAAAAGATCCGCGAGGACCTGCTAAAATTTTTAGGGATCGACCAAGCGGTCTTTCTCAAGATCGGCGAGCGCCACACGATTCAAGCCGTCTTCGAGGAGGGACACAGCAAAGAAGATAAGATCAGCGCGGTCCAATACGTGCGCTTTCGTTTCACGCCCGAGGCGCGCGAGGCTTTCGTCGCGGGCCGCGATGAGGCGTGGGTCGTGATCGATCATCCCAACTACCGGGCTAAAGAAAAGATCTGGAAGGAGATGCGGCAGTCTCTCATCCAGGATCTCATCGAGCAGTGAATCATGAAAGAAACCCGACGCCACACACAACAACTGAAAGTCGTTTGGGACGCGATCAAGGATGAGACGGCCCATCCCACCGCGGACCAGATCTACGAGAAGGTACGCCGCACGATGCCGACCATCAGCCTCGGCACCGTCTACCGCAACCTGCAAAAGCTCGTCGGCGAAAAGAAACTCAAGGTGCTGACGCTCGGCCGTACCCAGCGTTTCGATCCGATGGTGGACCGGCACGATCATTTCATCTGCGAGCGCTGCAACCGGGTCTACGACATCGTGGTCAAATCGACGGAAAAGGTTTTATCCTCCGCGCTTCCGCGCCGGGGCTTCAAGGTCACCGCGCACCAGGTCACGCTTTACGGCGTCTGCAAAAACTGCGCGGACTAAGCCGCCTGTTGTAAACCTCCGGCGGCGGCGATAGAGTTTGGGCGCACCGCGGAGGATAAGATGGAGCGCATCGAGATTCCTCCTTCGTCCCAAAAGCGGCTCATCGCTTTGTCGCGCCAAACCCTGGAGAGTTTTGTCCGCGGCGCGGCCGACGCCGCCGAGACCATCGACGATCCCTGCCTTTTGCATTCCCGCTACGGCGCCTTCGTCAGCCTGCACCGGCAAAACGAGCTGAGAGGATGCGTCGGCACCTGCTTCCCGACAAGCCCGCTTTACGAGACGGTGATCGATATGACCGAGGCGGCGGCGGCGCGCGATCGCCGCGTCGCCGCCGTCACGTCGCGCGAGCTGGCCGAGATCCGAATCGACATCTCCGTGCTGAGTGCTTTGGAGCCGGTGACCGATCCGCTCTCGTTGCAAATCGGCAAGCACGGTCTCTACGTGGAGAGCGGCGGCAAGCATGGCGTGCTCTTGCCTCAGGTCGCAACTCAGTACGGCTGGGACTTGGAAACTTTTCTCTCCCAGACCTGCGTCAAAGCGTATCTGCCCAAAGACGAGTGGCGGCGGCCAAATACTAAAATTTCCAGCTTCATCGCGTTGATCATCGAGGAGAAGCGGTGAGACGGCGCTACTTCATCGCTCTCCTTGCCGGGTGGGGCCTGCTGCTAGCGCGCCGCGCCGCCGACGCGTTCTGCAATCCGGCACTCGTGCGGTTGTTCGACGCCGGCCGCGATCTGGCGCAAATCCGCTCCGGCCCGACGCCCAGGCTGGGCAACTATTTCGTCGAGTGGTTCGGCCACTCGAGTTTTCTCATTCAATCGGGAAGCCGAACTAAAGTCGTCACGGACCCGAACCTGAACGTGACTCCGGGCATCGGCGCGGACGCGGTCACGGTGAGCAACGATCACATCACGCACAACAACGTCGGCGCGGTTTCCGGCCAGCCGGTGATTCTCCGCGGCATCACGCTGCGCCAGACCTGGAACCCGATACGCACCCATATTAAAGACATCACGATCGTCAACATCCCGAGCCAAAGAGGCCCGGCCTGGGGCGCAATCGCCAATTCGATTTTTGTTTACGAGATGGGAAGCCTATGCCTAGCCCACCTGGGAAATATGGGACATCTGCTCACGCCGGAGCAGGAAAAGGCGCTGAACCGCGTCGATGTCCTGATGATCCCGATCGACGCGATGACCAACCTCGGCTTCGAAGACGTGCTGCGAGTCATCGAGCAGGTGCGCCCGCCGATCGTGATCCCGATGCACTACGACGTAACGCGACAGGCCGATCTTTTCGCCGCCTTCGTCGGCGACCGCTATCCCGTTCGCCACCTGAAGGACTCGCAACTCATCTTGAACCGCGCGACGCTCCCCGCGTCCACGGAAATATTCATTCTCAAGCACCCGCGCTCCTTTTTTTCCTGGGAGTAAAGCTCGCCCCGTTTTCGCCGCGCGGATTTACTTCAAAGTTTATTAGTGTTATAAAATTTGGATTGGATTTCGCGCCGGCCGGAGTTGCTGTGAACCAGAGGGACGCCGATTTCTTCCGCAAGTTGCTGAACGAGCGCAAGCAGGAGCTTTTGACCGAGGCGGGCAAGACGGTCGACGGCATGGACGAAAACGGAAACTTTCCCGATCCGACGGACCGGGCTTCGATGGAATCGGACCGAAATTTCACCCTGCGCATCCGCGACCGCGAGCGCAAGCTGATCGCAAAAATCGAAGAAGCTTTGCAGCGATTGAAGGACGGCAGCTACGGCGTTTGCGAGGAATGCGGCGAAAAGATCGGCACGGCGCGGCTCAAAGCGCGGCCGGTCACGACGCTCTGCATCCACTGCAAATCGCTTCAGGAAGTCGCCGAGAGAAAAAACAAGGCCAATTGATTCTCCTGCCATGAAGGTCAAAAAGGCCGTCATACCGGTCGCCGGGTTGGGCACGCGTCTGCTGCCGGCGACCAAAACCGTGCCGAAAGAGCTTCTGCCGATCGTGGACACCCCGGCGATCCAATACGTCGTTCAGGAAGCGGTGGATTCCGGGCTCACGGAAATGATCTTCGTCACTGCCAGAGGAAAAGACGGCATCGAAGATCATTTCGACGAAGCGCCGGAGCTCGAGCTGGTTCTGGAACAGCGCGGGCAGCGGGAGTTGTTGGAGCGGTTGAAGGCGATCTCGGGGCTGATCGATATCGTCTCGGTCCGGCAGAAGCAGCCTTTAGGGCTCGGCCACGCGGTCCTTTCCGCGCGGAATCTGGTCGGAAACGAACCGTTTGCCGTTCTGTTGTCCGACGATCTGATCGACGATCCGATTCCTTGCGTGCGCCAGTTGCTCAACGTCTCCGAAGCGAAGGGAGAATCGGTTTTGGCGCTCAGAAAAGTCCCCAGACCTGATGTCCGGCGCTACGGAATCGTTCAAGGACCGAGGATAAGCGATCGGACGCACGAAGTTCAGTCGATGATCGAAAAGCCCGAGCCGAAAGACGCTCCCTCCGAGCTGGCGATCGTCGGCCGCTACATTCTCCACCCGGATATCTTTTCCTGTTTGGAAAATATCCAGCCCGGGAAAGGCGGCGAGATCCAGCTCACGGACGCGATCGCCGAGCTGGCGCGCCGGAGAAAAGTCTACGGCTATGAATTTACCGGCGAGCACTACGACGTCGGCGACAAGCTGGGCGTTGTGCGCGCGAACGTCGCCTACGCGCTGAAAAGACCGGACATGGAAAAGCAACTTAGGGAGTATCTCCGCACCGTCACATAGTTTATTCCGCCCGTGGGGCCGTAGCTCAGCTGGGAGAGCGTCGCGTTCGCAACGCGAAGGTCAGGGGTTCGACTCCCCTCGGCTCCACCATTCGACTCGCCTGAAAGAACACAGACTCGCTCATGGCTGGCCATTCTCGGATTCATCTGGACCTCGAGTCGAATGGTGTCCTGAGCGAACTCGTGAGTCGAAGGACGGTCTGTGTTTTAGATTTCGACTCGCCTGAAAGAACACAGGCTCGCTCATGGCTGGCCAAGGACTAACCCATTCCTCGAGTCGAATGGTGCCCTGAGCTACGTCGAAGGGCATCGCCCGCGCCCTCTCATCAATTAATTCGCCGATCTCTCTCCACCGGTGCTCTCTATCATCCTCTCGAAATGCCGGCGCAAGACCCTGCCCGTGCCGGGATTGCCCATGATGTCGTCCGGCTCGGCCATGACTTCGATCACCTGCAACCCGTCCGCGTCAAGATCTTTGTAGCCGCGAAAGTACCGATCTCGAAAGCCGAGGATATGGCCGAGCTCGTGCGCCAGAACGCGCGGCGCGATGTCGTGCGGACCTAAGATAATCGCGCGACCGAAAACGTGCGTGGCGAGCGCGCCGGTCGTCAGCGCCGCGCCGTCCCGTGGGAAAAGAAGCCCGTACCGACTCGTGTCGATCTCGTCGCCCCTCTCGGGGATCGGCGCTTCGCGGTAAAGGCCGGCGGCGGGAATAAACGAAATGGAAAGTTCGACGCGAAACTCATCGTCGCCGTCGCGGTGGCGCCAGATTTTTTCGACGGCCTCCTTGATGGAGCCGACGAAGCCGCTGTCGTCGATATCCGTGTAGAAGAAAACGCGAAAGATCCAAAGATGCGATTCGGGATGCTCGACGCGAAGAAAGGGGGACGCGCGGATGCGCTCGGTCGCGTCGTGGATCATCCGCGCCAGCGTCTTCTCGCGCTCCCTCAAGCCCATCTCCAGTTCGGCACGGCCGAGCGAGCTATCGATGGCCTTGATTCCATCCAACGCTTTTTTGAGCGCGGCATCGTCGGTTGCGCTCGTAGCGTCTAGCGCGTCCATAGCATCCAGCATATCGTGGACGGCCTGGCGCTCGAGGACGGCATCGTGAAGCTTAGTCCCGCGATCGTATCTCGAACGGTCGGCGGCGATTGTCGCCTGCCAAAAACGATTGTGTTTAATGTGCGCGTCGATGTTTTCCTGGCGCTCGCGGCGCGCGGCGTAGCCGTCCGCCAGTTTCCCATAAACCGTCTCTCGATCCGCGGGGGCCAACGCCGCGGCGCGCTCCAGCTCGGTCTCGGAGCGCGTCAGATCGTCCAATTCACGATCGATCATCCGCTCGGTCCGCGGCCAACTGTACCCCACCGACGTCGCGCGCTGCGGCCCGGTCGGCGCCGGCGCATCCGGAACGATCTTGGGCAGGATTCCGTATCCGTGCGGTACCGGCCTGGGCGGCTCGAGCTTTGCCAGCAGCGCCGGTGCCGCCGTTTTCACGGCGACGGTGAGCGCCTCATGGAATTGTTCCAACCGCCGTCGATAAGAGTCGTAGCGTTCCTGGACCCCATTGCCACGCAGGATGTGAGCGGGAGTCGAAGGTTTAACGACCGTCTCGCGCGCGCGTTGCGATGACAACGCGCATCCCGCCCCGGCAACCATGAGGACGGCGGCGGCTACCGGATGAAAAAATTTCACGACCGTCACGCCTGGAAAGTATCAAGGATCTACCCTTGCCCTCAAGTGGAGAAAAAGCCGGCTCAGGTCGGACGTTTACAGACTGTTGAAAAAGTCCTACTCGTGCTTCGACAGGCTCAGCACGAACGGACATTACTCAACGATTCCAATACTAGGTCCGTTCACCCTGAGACTTGTATGATGGATGTTGTGGCTCACACCGAGTGCTCTTGTACAATGGCTTCAACGAAAGCCCTTGAACAAAGGAGGCACTGCGATGAGAGACAAGACGTTTGTACCAACGGACTACGATGTTTTCGCCGGACTGGACGTCGACAAGAAGAGTATCTCGGTGACCTTTACCAGTCACCAAGGATTTATCCGGTCGTTGCACATGCCCTATAGCGTGGAGCATCTTGTGAATCACGTGCGCAAGCACTTTCCCGATCAGAAGGTGGCCTTTGCCTATGAGGCTGGACCAACGGGCTACGGATTGTATGATGGGCTTGAGGGCCAAGCTTATAGGTGCTTGATCGCCTCTCCTTCGATGATTCCCAAAGCTCCAGGACAGAGGGTGAAGACCAATCGGCTCGACAGTCAGGGACTCTCGGAGAATCTTCGTGGGGGGCAACTCAAAGGCATCCATGTTCCCACTGCCGTCTATCGCGAGCTTCGCCACCTCACCCAACTGCGCGACACCTTGGTGAGCGAGGTGGTGGCCACCAAGCTGCGCATCAAATCGCTTTTGCTCTTTGAAGGGATCGACTTTCCCCCTGCTTCCGCCGGCAGCCAGTGGTCTTTCATGGTGAAGGCTAAGCTCAGAAAGCTTCCGTGTTCTTCTACCGTGCGCTTTAAGCTCGATCAGTTGCTCGATGGCCTGGAGTTCTCGGAGAAGCAGGGCCTTAAGACGACTAAAGAGGTTCGCCGCTTCTGTCAGAAGGATTCTGAATTGTCTCAATGCATTAAGTACGTGATGACGGTTTGCGGCATTGGTTGGATCGTGGCCAGTCAGCTTCTGGCCAGGATCGGGGACTGGCGCGAGCTTAAAAATGTCCGCCAGCTGGGAGGGTTTCTGGGCTTGGTGCCTACCGAGCACTCCACCGGAGATCGAACCGATCGGGGGATCGATCACTCGCACCGGGGACGGCCGGCTTAGAAGTAAGCTGATCCAGGCGGCTTGGTCGGCGATCCGCCAAGACGGCGAGTTGAGAGAATTTTTCCGCTCGATTTGCCACAAACATCCTCGCCACCAAGGTTCGAGGGTGGCCATTGTCGCGGTGGCGCGTAAGCTGACCACACGGATTTCCGTGGTCTTGATGCAACAGCGGCCCTATGTGGTGAGAGAAAAAGTTCATTCGGCTCCTTTGACCCAAGAGGAGACATCGCCCCAGGGAACGACTCGACGAGAGCCAGAACCGGGAGATAAAAGCTCCTGACGGTTCGACCCTTAGCTCGAGCTGGCCTACGATCCCAAGGGGCTCGTCGAATCTACCGGCGATGCGTCGACGTCGTCTCGAGACGTGTGGAAAATGATCTCGAACGCTTTAAAAAATTCATCGAGCATCGCGGTCAAGAAACCGGCGCCTGGCGTGGAACGATTCAAGAACCCGGGCGATAACACTAGTAAAAAAAACCGGCCGAGTTATAATTCAAACAAGGACGCGGTAAAGTGCTGCGATGAAGCTCAAATGCGAGCGGTCGAAGTATCCATCTTTTTTACTCGGACTCTTGCTTCCGGCGCTTGCTGCATGCGCCTCGGCTCAAGGGTACGTCGAAGCCGGACGGAGGGATCTGATTTTTGGCGATCCGAACCGCGCGGTTGTCAACTTCAGTCGCGCCGCGGAGATAGCACCCGATCGCGTGCACTTCAGCACGTTCCCTGAAGGAGCTTTGACCTATCTCGGGCGGGCGTATTACGCGTTGGGAAGACTCGCCGACGCGCGCCGGACGCTTGAGGAGGCGGTATCACGATACCCGAACGATAATCTCGCCAAGCTTTATTTTGGTTTGGTGCTGGCTCGCGAGGGCGATCGGGCGCGCGGTTTACGCTACATCGAAGACGGCCTGCGCGGCGTTCACGAATGGCTCGATTACATGGAGTACCGGCACCACTGGCGCGGGCAGTTCTGGGACCCGAACAAAGAAATACGTTCGAGGATCCAAAAGACGCTCGCGATGATCTCCTCCGGACAAGTGGACTGGCCCAGGCTTATCGCCGAGGCGGAGTGGGCCGGACAGCACATGGAAGAGGAGATCGATCTCGCGCGCCGCGATGAGTCTGACGAGCGTTCCAGGGACGGTGATAGCCGAAGAAAGCATCGCCCCTGAATAGCTGCTCGACCCTCGGTTTCTTTCCCAATTTTAAACTGGCCGGTCGAACCGGCCAGTTTTTTTTAGAGCTTGGCCGCCCACCGGGGAAGGTCCGGAGCTATCCAAACGGGTAGTAGTAAAGTCTTTTATTTTGCGTTATCTTTTCTGTGTTGGAGGACTAGTTTTATGAGACAAGCCAAGTCGCGTTTTGCGGGAGTTGAAAGTTTTCTTTTTACCCTGGGCGCACTATCGCTCCTACTGGCCGTCTCCGGCTGCGTTACCGCCCAAGGTTACGTCGAAGCCGGCCGAAGGGATCTGCTTTTCGGCGATCCCAAATTCGCCGTGGTCAACTTTCAGCAAGCGGCGGATTTAGCCCCCGATCGCCTGCACTTCAGCGTGTTTCCCGAAGGAGCGTGGACTTATCTTGGCCGGGCGTACTACGCGACGGGAAGACTCCCCGAGGCGCGCCAGGCGCTGGAGCGTGGCGCTTCACTTTCCAAAGACGACCACCTGGCGAGGCTTTACCTCGGCCTGGTGAAGCTTCGCGAGGGTGACAGGCAGCGGGGAGTCAGCGACTTGGAGAGCGGTCTCAGGGGCATACACGATTGGCTCGATTACGTCGAGTTCCGTCGCACAAGTTCATACGGGCAGTACTGGGATTCGAGGAAGCAGATCCGCACCAAGATCAAAACGGAGCTTGCCATGATCTCTAGCGGCGCTTCCCCGCAAGAGCTGATCGCCGGCGGCGAGTGGGTGGGAAAACGGATCGAACAGGAGATCGACGAAGCGCGGCGGGACGAGAGCGACGAGCGCTCCCGAGACGGAGACAGCAGGGGAGGAGAGCGCCCGTAGATTTTTGCTCCTAATTTGACTCCCTTGGGATGGAGAACCAACCGCTCTTCCATCCATTAAATGGCCGGTCCAAAGACCGGCCATTTTTTTTGCGCTCTTTTTCTGGAATACGGATCATTTTTCGGCTATGAATGGCCCTGTTTATTTACGGCGGCTACCGACGACACCTCAGGAGGGCTTTTATGGCGGATCGGCTCTGGCTGGCATCGGCGATTTTGCTCTGCATCCAATGGATCTTCTTTCATTCCATGGGCATTCACGCCAGCCCGGAATGGCAAGCCCTCAGCGCCGGCCTGGGCATTTTTGGGGCGGCCTTTCTCCTTTCCTGGGCGGCCGAGCTCGCCCAGTTCGATATTCCGCAGGCGCTGGCATTGGCGTTTCTGGCTCTGATCGCGGTTTTGCCGGAGTACGCGGTCGATATGTATTTCGCCTGGACGGCAGGCAAAGATCCCCAGTACACCGCCTACGCGACTGCCAACATGACGGGCGCAAACCGCCTGCTCATCGGCATGGGTTGGGCGTGCGTGGTCTTTACCTACTGGCTGAAGACCGGCAAGCGGTCTTTCGAGCTTGAGCCCTCGCACAAGGTCGAGATCTTATTTCTCGCCCTGGCGACGGTCTACTCCTTTACGATCCCGCTGAAGGCCCAACTCGATCTTGTCGACGCCGTCGTTTTAGTTTCGATGTTCGGCCTGTACATCTGGCGCGCCACCCGGGCGGCCCAGGTGGAGCCGGAGCTCGAAGGGCCGTCGGAAATGATCGCCCACTGGGGAGTCCGGCCGCGGCGCTTGGCGACGGTGATCCTGTTTTTTCTCTCCGGATATACGATCTTCCTCGCCGCCGAGCCGTTTGCCGAAGGCCTCCTGGCCACGGGACGGACTTTCGGCATCGAAGAGTTTGTGCTGGTCCAGTGGCTCGCGCCGCTGGCCTCCGAGTCGCCCGAATTCATCGTGGCGATTCTCTTCGCCCTCAGAGCCAACCCGGGGGCGAGCCTCGGCACGCTGCTTTCCTCCAAAGTCAACCAGTGGACGCTATTGGTCGGGATGCTCCCGCTGGTCTATATGATTTCCGCCGGCCGGATGACGCCGATGCATATGGACCAGCGGCAAGTGGAAGAAATACTTTTAACCTCGGCGCAGTCTGTCTTCGCCGTTGCGGTGCTGATCAATCTCTGCTTCTCTCTCGCCGAAGCGGCTCTCTTGTTCGTTCTCTTTACCACCCAACTGTTGATTCCCGATCCCACGTTTCGCTACTTCTTCTCTTTTCTCTATATCGCCTTGACGATCGGAATTTTTGTCTTGAGCAAAGATAGTCGCAAATCTCTGGTCGCGCTTTTCCGGCCCGCCAAAAAATCTTCGTCCTAGACGGAGCCCGAAGAGTCAAACTTGGCGCAGCGGGAGATGGCCGTTTTTAGATATAACGCGCCACGCGTCGTCCGCATCGTAGCTGAGACGGACGATTTCGCCCGGGTCTAAATGAAACGACCGGTACCGGTTGAGAGGCGTTCCGGTGATGCGGCAAAGAACGGCGAGGATGGGAAAATTGTGGCTCACGATAACGAGCGTATTCTCGGCGCCGTGGCGCCCGACGATGCGGCACAAACCGTCCCACGCCCGCTTCTCGACCTCGGCGAGCCGCTCGCCGCCGGGAATGTCGGCCTCGGCGGGCCGGTCCCGCCACTCGCGCAGAAAATCCGGCCGTGTCGCCTGAATTTCTGCAAACGTCAGTCCCTCAATCTCGCCGTGGTCGAGCTCGCGGAGACTCTCTTCGACGATCACGGTGAGATGGTGAAGACGGCCGACGGCGGCGGCCGTCTGGAGCGCCCTTCTGAGTTGACTGGAATAAACCGCGTCGATTTTCTCGCCGCTGAGCTCATGCGCCGCGGCCGCGGCCTGCCGGAGCCCGGTCTCGTTCAGCTCCAGGTCGGTCGTTCCCTGGCACCTCCGCGCCAGATTCCAGTCGGTGGCGCCGTGCCGCAGCAGAAAAATCCTCATGTTCCGTCAACAGCGAAATCCCGCATGACTTCTTTGCCATATGAGATTTGAGATTTGCGACTTCGTCGTGAGCTCAGTCGAACGATTCATCGCGAAGCGATGACTCAGCTCCCTTCCAGAACCGCCGGCTCCACTGCTATGCGCGCTTTGGCTTTCAGAATCTCGATGAATTTTTTCGCCGTCGCTTGTTTCTTCCCCTGCAGAGCCTGCTCCAGAAGAGCCGTCTTCTCTTTTTCAAACCGCTCCATGTCCACACCCTGGCTCTCCTTGAAGGCAAAAAGATAGACGGTGTTTTTCTGCGTGTAGGGACGGTCGGCCAAAGGTTGATAAATGGAAATCGCGATATCCCCCGGCCTGGCGTCTTGAAGCGCGCCCACTTTGGGAATCTCCGCGTCGCCGCGGAGAAACCATCCGGTGTCGCCGACTTGAAGCCCGTTCGCCTTGGCCACCTTGTGAATGTCTTTTTCCATCTTCAACTGCTCCAGGAGCGCCAACGCCTTTTTGTTCGCCAGGGCCAGCGCCTTCGATTCCTTGACTCGTCTCTCGATCTCGGCGCGCACGTTTTCCATCGGCGGAACCGTCGGCTCTTTTCTCTGGGTCACGCGCAAAAGATAATAGCCGTTCGCGCCTTCGATGGCCGGTCCGACTTCCTTCACGGGCAACGAAAACGCGGCGCGACGAAATTCTTCCATCGGCGCTATGTCCGGAAAAACTTCGCCGACGCCGAACAAGGGAGTCATTTTGACGGCGAGGCCTCTCTGCTTGGCGAGCGCGGCGAGCTCGCTCCCCGAAGCCGCTTTCTGCCGGTCCGCGTCCACCGCCCTGCCGGCCTCGATTTTTCCCCGCTCCGCCTTGACGGCGCGGACGATCTCCGGAGTCGCCTCTTTGAGGGCGGTGCTTTTTTCCTGCTTCACGTCTTCGGCTTTGAAGATGTGGTAGCCCAAAGGACTTTCCAGGACGCCGCTCACTTCGCTTTTTTTCAGGGCGAACACGGCTTGATCCAGGGACGGGAGCAACTGGCCGGGACTGATCCAGCCCAAGTCTCCGCCCTGGGCCGCGCTCGGATCTTCGGAATATTTCTTCGCCGCCGCGGCAAAATCTTTTCCGCTCCGCGCTTCCTTGAGCGCCGTCTCCGCCTTGGAGCGTGCGCCGGCCTTTTGCGCGCTGTCCGCTCCGGACTGAACGCGCGCCAAAATGTGGCGCAGCCGGACCGCTCGCGGCTGTTGAAACTTCGCGGCGCGGTTGCGGTTATAATAATCTTCGATCTCCTTCTCTCCGACCTGGACTTGCTCGACGAAATGGGCGGACGGATAAACGATATATTCGACTTGAACCTTGAGCGGCTCGGCGAGCGCGGCCTTGTTGCGCTCGTAATAATTTTTGCTCTCCTCTTCCGTGACGCTCGCCTGGGAAAGAAAATCTTCCGCGGAGAGCCGGATAAAGTTGAACGAGACTTTTTCCTGCGCGAAGCCGTATTGCTCGCGCACTTCGTTCTCGGAGACGCGGACCGCGTCCTGAATCACGCCGTAAAGCTTCTGGACCGCCAGCTCCCGCCGCCGCTCTTCTTCGAATTCTCCGGGATGGATCCGGTTCGCGCGCAGCAACTGGAGGTAACGGTTTTTGCTGAAGCGGCCTTCGATCTGGAACTCGGGGACGCGCGCGATCGCTTCCATAAGCTCTTCGTCGGTCACCTCCAGGCCGAGCCGGCGCGTTTCTTGAAGCAGCAGGCGCTGTTGGATCAGATCTTCCATGACGCTATTTTTAAGTTTCAAGTTTTTGAGCGTCTCCGGCGTCAACTCGCCCTTGAGGAGATTGCGGTAGACGTCGATCATCTTTTGATACTGAGTTCCAAACTCCCTCTGGCTGATGACTTCGCCGTTGACCTCGGCTACCTTATCCGAGTCGTGTTCGCCCATTTTTCCTCCGCCATAAAAAAGGACGAAAACGACCACAACAAGCCCAAGGAGAAACGTCACGACCCAGGACCTTTTCCGTTTGCGCAACACATCAAGCATAAATGAATCCTTCTTGGATAAAGCGGTAGCGGCGTGGAAACCTTCACATGATAGGTAATGGCTTCTCCCATTGCAAACACTTGGCACTCATTTTGGATGCCGTAATTTGATGTTTCCAAGTCATCTTGCTTGATAGGGTCAAATTTGTTATTTTCACTTGGATTTAGGCCCTATCCGGCAATCGTAAAGGAGCCGTTTTTTGCATGTTGAATTCCCTCTTTAGCCTTTTTTCCAACGATTTGGCAATCGATCTCGGCACGGCGAATACGCTGATATACGTCAAGAACGAAGGCATCGTCTGCAACGAGCCGTCGGTGGTGGCGGTCCAGCACAAGAACGAGCGCGGCGGCAAGAAAGTGCTCGCGGTCGGCGCCGAGGCCAAGAAAATGCTCGGCCGGACTCCCGGAAGCATCGTCGCGATCCGGCCGTTGAAGGACGGCGTGATCGCGGATTTCGAGATCACCGAGGCGATGCTGCGCTATTTCATCCGCAAGGTTCAGAACCGCCACAGCTTCGTCCGGCCGCGCATCATCATCGGCGTGCCGTTCGGCATCACCGAAGTGGAAAAAAGAGCGGTGCGCGAGTCGGCGACGTCCGCGGGCGCACGCGAAGTTTACTTGATCGAGGAGCCGATGGCCGCGGCGATCGGCGCCGGCCTTCCGATCACCGAGCCGACCGGCAGCATGATCGTGGACATCGGCGGCGGCACCACCGAGGTCGCGGTCCTCTCTCTTTCCGGCATCGTCTTTTCCCGCTCGATCCGCGTCGGCGGCGACAAGATGGACGAGGCGATCGCCCAATTCATCAAGCGAAAATATAAATTGCTCGTGGGAGAAAGAACGGCCGAACTGATCAAGATCACCATCGGCTCGGCGTATCCCGGCGATGAGATTCAAACGATGGAGATCAAGGGACGCGACCTCGTCTCCGGCGTGCCCAAGACCGTCGTCATCACCGACAAGGAGATCCGCGATTCTCTGGTCGAGCCGCTGAACCAGATCGTCGAGGCCGTGCAGATCTCGCTCGAGCGCACGCCGCCGGAGTTGGCTTCGGATATCGTCGACCGCGGCATCGTGCTGGCCGGCGGCGGCGCGCTGCTGAGAAACCTGGACATGCTCATCCGGGAAGAAACCGGCCTGCCGGTCGTCCTGGCCGACGACCCGCTGACGGCGGTCGTGATGGGCGCAGGGAAGGCTCTCGACGAGATTTCCTTGCTAAAGGAGGTCGCCACGTCGTCCTAGCATCGCTTCGTTGACCGCGGTTAAGAGTCCATGATTTCTTTCGTCCGCCGTAATCAGGTGCTCCTCAGCGCCTTTCTCTCCGTTCTGCTGTCTCTCTACATCATCGCACCCGCAACCAGGGGACAAATGAGAGCCGACCCGATCGGGCCGCTCCTGATCGCGCTGATGCGGCCTTTTCAATCGGGAATCCAGATGACGGTCGGGGGGATCAAGGACGTCTATTTCAACTACGCCGCCTTGCGCGGCCTCGGCGTCGAGAATGAAAAGCTTAAAGCGCGCATCCAGCAACTCGAGACGGAGCGCAACCGGCTTTTGGAAGATGAGGCGACCAACAAACGGCTCCGCGAGCTGATGGAATTTCGCGCGGAGTTGCCGCCGGGCGCCGTCACGGCGTCGGTTACGGCCAACAGCGCCAGCACGTGGTTCCACAGCCTGCTCATCGACAAGGGAAAGTCGGCCGGAGTGGAAAAAGGCATGGCGGTGGTTTCTCACCTGGGCGTCGTGGGGCAGGTGGTTTCAGTGACGTCGAGAAACGCCAAGGTGCTGCTGGTGACCGACTCTCACAGCGGAGTGGACGCTATCGTACAGCGAAGCCGCGCGCGCGGCATCGTTGCCGGATCGCTGGAAAACGGCCCGATCATGAAATACGTGAAGCGCAGCGACGATCTCCAGGAAGGCGATCGCCTCGTCACCTCGGGGCTCGACGGCGTTTTTCCCAAGGGCCTGTTGGTCGGGACAATTTCGAAGGTAAACAAGAAAAGCATCGGCTTGTTCCAGCACGTTGAAGTGACACTGGCGGTCGACCCTTTGCGGCTCGAAGAGGTTTTGGTGGTGAAGGGCGGACCGGCAAAGGCGAAAGAGTAAAGCTGTCTGCTATGAAGCTATCCCTGCTTTTTCTCGCCGTCGGATTCGTTCTGGTGCTGTTGCAGACGACCCTGCTGCACCTGCTTCCGCTGGGGCCTTTTGTTCCGGACCTCGCCCTCGTCTTATGCGTCTATCTGGGACTCAACCATCCCACGGTCGGCGCCGTCGTGGGCTCGTTCATGTTGGGCTATTCCGTCGATGTCTTCTCCAGCCCAGTGCTCGGCCTCAACTGCTTGGCGATGTCGCTGGTTTTTCTCACCGCTTATTTGAGCTCGCGCTGCATCTGGATCAACAGCCCGCTGCTTAGCGCTCCCGTGGTTTTTCTCGCCTCCTGGGTCAAGGGAGCGTCGCTGATGGCGGTCTGGACGCTTTTTCTCGCGATGGACGGGCTCGGCGCCGGCGGTCTGAAGTACGCCTTCCTCGACGCGCTCCTCGCCGCCATTCTGGCACCGGCGATATTCACGCTCCTCCGCCGGGGCCAGAGCTACGTCGAAAGTAAAAAAGCCTCGATGGAAGCCGCATGATCTCTTTGAGCTCTCAGAAAGAAGTGCCGCCGGAGTTTCGCTATCGCACGCAAATTCTCCTCGCGATCGTAGCGGTGATTTTTCTCTTTCTCTTCGGCCGGCTCTTCTTTCTCCAGGTCATCGACGGCGAGCGCTATACCTATCTCTCCGAGAATAATCGCATCCGGCTGAAGAAAGTGCCGGGCACGAGGGGCATGGTCCTCGACCGCCGCGGCCAACTGCTGGTCGACAGCCGCCCCTCTTTCGATCTCCTGTTCGTGCCGGAAGACGCGCCGGAACCGGAAAATACCTTGCGGCAACTGGCGCGCTTTTTGGGCCGCGACGAAGCCGAGCTGCTGAAGCTTTCGCAAGAAAATAAATCCCGCACGCCGTTCCAGGAGATCGTGCTCGGAAAAGATATCGATTGGGCCTCGATGGTCGCCGTGGAAGCGCATCAGCTCGATCTGCCGGGCGTCACGCTGAGGACCCGCCCAAGGCGGAGCTACGTGGAGAGCGGCATGGCCGCTCATCTGCTGGGCTACTTGGGAGAGATCGGTCCGAAGCAGTTGAAGACGCAAAAGGACAACGGCTACAGCATGGGAGACGAGATCGGCCAGTTCGGTCTCGAGCGGCGCTGGGAAGAATTTCTCCGCGGCCAGAGCGGCGGCCAGCAGGTGGAAGTCGACGCTCTCGGGCGGCGCGTCCGAGTGCTCCACGAAGTGGAAGACGTTCCCGGCTACAACGTCGTCTTGACGATCGACAAGGACGTTCAGCAAGCCGCATTCGAGGGGTTGAAAGGCAAAGACGGAGCGATCGTCGCCCTCGACGTCAACAGCGGAGCGGTGCTGGCCATGGCCAGCACTCCCGCGTTCGATCCCAATGTGTTTGCGCGCGGCGTCACGTCGCAAGAATGGCGCGGCCTCACGACCGACCGCGCCTACCCGCTCAATAATCGCGCCATCCAGGGCCAATATCCGCCGGGCTCCACTTTCAAGATCGTCTTGACGGTCGCGTCGCTCGAAGAAGAGACGCTTTCGCCCACACAGCCCCTCGCATGCGGCGGCTCCCTGGCGGTCGGAAACCGCGTCTTCCGCGACTGGAAAAAAGAGGGGCATGGGTCGGTCGACCTGCACAAAGGCCTGGTGCAGTCGTGCGACGTTTATTATTACCAGTTGGGCCAGCGCCTCGGCATCGATCAAATCGCGAAGCACGCGCGCAACCTTGGACTGGGAGAAAAAACCGGCATCGCCCTCGACGACGAGAAGCCCGGCCTCATCCCCGACACCGCATGGAAAAAGCGCCGTTTCAACCAACCCTGGTATCCCGGCGAAACGCCGTCGGCGGCGATCGGCCAGGGTTACATCACGGTGACGCCGCTGCAGATGGCCAACCTGATGGCGATCATCGGCAACGGCGGAACGCGCTACCGGCCCTGGTTCGTGAAGAAAGTGGTGTCCCTGGACGGCTCCGTGATTCAGGAGTACGGTCCGGAAAAGCTCGGCGCCGCGCCGCTCAAAGAAACCACCGTGGCCTTCCTGCGCGATACGTTGCGCGACGTAGTGACCGCCGGCACGGGCGGAAGCGCGAAATCGCAAATCGTCTCGATCGGGGGAAAAACCGGCACGGCCCAGGTGGCGGAGATGAAAGGCGCCTATGTCAAGAGCGAACAGCTCGCCTACGCCCTTCGCGACCATGCCTGGTTCGTCGCTTACGCCCCGACCGAGAACCCCGAGATCGCGGTGGCCGTTCTGGTCGAGCATGGAGGCCACGGCGGCTCGGCGGCGGCGCCTTTGGCGAAGAGCGTGATCGAAAAATACTTCGCCGTCCGCGGCGAGCCGCCGCCCGCCAATCGAACGCTCGCCGGCACCGAAGGAGACGCGCGTGCCAATTGACCGCCGCCTCGCCGCCCATTTCGACTGGACGCTCTTCGGTATCGTCGTCGGCCTGATCTTCTTGGGAATTCTCACGATCTACAGCGCGACCTACAGCGTCAGCGAGCACCAGGGCAGCGGCTTGGCCACGAAACAGTTTTACTGGTTTCTGATCGGCATCGTCGCCCTGGTGACGGCGACGACCTTCGACTACCACCGGGTGGACCGCATCGCTTATCCATTTTACGGCGTGATTCTCGTCTTGCTCGGGATCGTCTTTTTTATCGGCCACTCCGGAGGAGGCTCGCAGCGCTGGATTCATCTGGGATTTTTTACCTTGCAGCCGTCGGAGCTCGCCAAGCTCGCCATCGTCCTGGCGCTCACCAAGTTCCTCCAATACGACGAGCCGCCGGCCGGCTATCGCCTGCGCGATCTGTGGATGCCGTTCGCTTTGATGGCGCCGCTCGCGGTATTGACGCTCATCCAACCCGACCTCGGCACGGCGGTCATTATCGTCGTCGTCTTCTTCAGCATGATACTCATGGGAGGACTTAAGTTGCGGTCGTTTCTCTATCTGGCCGCCGCCGGCTTGACCTTTTTGCCCCTCGGCTGGCATTTTCTGAAGGAGTATCAACGAAATCGCATCTGGACTTTCTTAAATCCCGATCTCGATCCGTTGGGCGCCGGCTATCACGTCATACAATCCAAGATCGCCGTCGGCTCGGGCCGCTGGTTCGGGAAGGGCTTTCTGAACGGGACGCAGAACCGGCTCGACTTTCTCCCGGCGCAGCATACGGACTTTATCTTCGCCGTTTTCGCGGAAGAATGGGGCCTTATCGGTTGCTTGATTTTGCTCGCGCTCTATCTGGCCTTGACGGTGGTCGCGCTCGGGATCGTTTCGCGCGCCAAAGACCGCATCGGCGCGCTCCTCGCGTTCGGCGTGCTCAGCATCTTCTTCGCGCACGTGGTGGTGAACATCTGCATGGTGACCGGGCTCATGCCCGTGGTCGGAATTCCACTGCCGCTGTTGAGCTACGGCGGCTCCTCGATGGTCTCGATGATGGTGGCGATGGGCCTGCTCATCAACGTGAGCATGCGCCGGTTCACGTTCTAGGCAAGAATGGAGTAATGGAGTGTTGAAGCCTTGGAGTAATTGGATCTGAAATTCCACTCCGATAATCCAACACTCCGATACTCCACTACTCCAATACTCCAGTTTTTTTATGATCCCAGAACATTTCCGATCGCCTGGACAAGCTTGGCCTTGGCGACGGCGCCGACGACCTGGTCCTTGACCGTACCGCCTTTGAGAATCAGCAGCGTTGGGATCCCGCGCACGCCGTAGCGCGATGCCGTGCCGGGATTGTTGTCCACGTTGAGCTTCGCGACTTTGAGCTTGCCGTCGTACTCCGCCGCCAGCTCCTCGACGATCGGCGCGATCGCCTTGCACGGACCGCACCACGGCGCCCAGAAATCTACCAGCACGGGCAAGTTCGACCGAAGCACTTCGGCTTCGAAGTTCGCGTCGCTGACCTCCGTTATCTTTCCCATGAAAATGTTTCCCTTCGGTAGTGGTTCAATTTGAATTCAACAACATTTCTCTGTAGGGGCAGGCCCCTGTGCCTGCCCCTACTTTTCGGGCGACCACGGGGGGTCGCCCCTACAACACTACCTTCCGTGCTAGAGTGTCGAGAGAAATCTGAGCAGTGTTCTGACGCCGAAGCCGGTGCCGCCCTTGGGAGAAGTGAGCATGTCCTTCTCCGCGAAGGCCGGACCCGCAATATCGAGATGCGCCCACGGCACGCCGTCGACGAATTCCTGGAGAATCAGCGCCGCCGTGATCGCGCCGCCGTACGACCCGCCGATATTTTTCATGTCCGCGACGCTGCTCTTGATCTCGTCACGGTATTCCTTGACCAGGGGAAGCTGCCAGAGCTTTTCTCCCGACTCTCTTCCCGAGCGAATGAGAGCGTCCGCGAGCGCCTGGTTGTTGCTGAAGATTCCGGCGACCTCCGTTCCGAGCGCGACCATGCAGGCGCCGGTGAGCGTCGCCAGGTTGACGATATAGTCGGGCTTTTCTTTGGCGGCGAGAGCCAAACCGTCGGCCAGGATCAATCTCCCTTCGGCGTCGGTGTTGAGCACCTCGATGGTCTTGCCGTTCAGATACCGGATGATATCGCCCGGCTTTTGCGCGCTGCCGCCCGGCAGGTTGTCGGTGGTGGGAATATAGCCGGTGACTTCGACGGGCAGTCCAAGCCCGGGCAGCCGGCTCATAGCGCCGATGATCGCCGCGCCGCCCGCCATATCGAGCTTCATCGTCTCCATCGATTTCGCCGGCTTCAACGACAGCCCGCCGGAGTCGAAGGTAATTCCCTTTCCTACGAGAGCGACCTTTTTCTTCCCCTTACCGGCGGGCCGGTAGCGAATCACGATGAAGCGCGGCTCCTCCGCGCTGCCGCGATTGACCGCGAGAAGTCCCGCGAGATTCATCGCCTCGATCTTCTTTTTGTTCCACACCTCGACGCTGAGGCTCTTTCCCCGGCAATGGCGCTGGGCCTGCTCGCCCAGATAGCGCGCCGTGGCGACCGACGGAGGCTCGTTCACTAGATCGCGCGCCAGAGACACGCCCGGAGCGATATCGAGCGCCAGCTTTACCGCGCGGACCATGCCGCTGCTTCGGCTAAGACCCGGCCGAAACAAGATAAACGACCTTAGAGCAGCCGACGGCTTCCGCTCCGAGCGATATTTGTTGAACTGGTAGGACGCGAGCAGAACGCCCTCGGCGACGGCGCCAGCGGCAAGCTCCGCCTCTTTTTCCGGGGAAAAGAAAAAACCGACGTCCTCCGCGCCGAGCGCCGAAGCTTCCTTGCGCGCGCGCGCGCCGGCTTTTCTCCAGGAATCGGCGCCGACCTCCTCCGCTTTGCCCAACCCGATCAGCACGAGGTTCGCCGCCGGCATCCGGCCCGCGGTGCTGTAGGACAACGAGCTGCCCTCGGCGCCGGTGAATTGGCTTTTCTTCACTCGCTCGGCGAGGCCGCCGTGGAGCAGGCGGTCGAGCCGCCGGATCACCGGCCCGTCGAGCTGCTTCTCCCGCACCGGAACGGCTAAAAGCCCGGTCTTGATCCTTTCAGGTTGTTGGTCTTGAAATTTTATTTCCATCCCTGCCTCTTTTTAGTCCCGCGACCGAATCAAATTCATAAACTCGTTGCGCGTTTCTTGCCGCGTGCGGAAGGCGCCGAGCAGCGTGCTCGTAATGATCATCGAATTCTGCTTCTCCACGCCGCGCATTCTCATGCACAAATGCTCCGCCTCGATCACGACCCCCACTCCCAGCGGGTTGAGTTTTTCCATCAGCGTGGTGGCGATCTGGCTCGTCAGCCGTTCCTGTACCTGCAGCCGGCTCGAGAAGACGTCGACCACGCGGGCCAGCTTGGAGACGCCGATGATCTTGTGCTGCGGAAGATAAGCGACGTGCGCCTTGCCGAAGAACGGCAGCAAATGGTGCTCGCAGAGGGAATAGAAGTCGATGTTCTTCTGGACGATCATTTCCGAGTACTCTTCGGTGAACACGGCGTTGTTGATCACCTCGTCCAGGTTCATCCGATAGCCGCGGGTGAGAAACGCGAGCGCGTCGCTCACCCGCTTCGGCGTTCGGCGCAGCCCTTCGCGGTCCGGATCTTCGCCGATGGATTTGAGGATCAGGCGGATGTGTTCTTCCATGGGTCTCTCCCGGAGGTCTGATTTAGCAAGACGCGATCGGAAAATTTTCGGCGGCGTTGAAAAAAGTTATCACTTCGACCGAGGGAGGTCAAACAAACCAGTAAGCACAACGCAGTAAAAGTCCGGAGAGCCGGAGATTCTTGTTCACTGCCTACTGCCTACTACAATCTTTGATACAGCCACTGCGGCGTGAATCGGATGGCATAGCTGTTGAGCAGCGTGAAGTAGTCGGTCATCAAGAGAACGCCGACGATCACGAGCAGAACTCCCGCCGCGGCGTGGACATACCCGATGTAACGGCGGAACGCCTGCGAGAAGTGGAAGAAAGAGTTCACCGCAACGGCGCTCAGAAAAAACGGCAGCGCAAGTCCCGCCGCGTAGCCGCTCAGAAGAAACACGCCTTCGCTCACCCGGCTCGACGTTGCCGCCCAAGTGAGGATCGCGCCGAGAATCGGCCCGACGCACGGGATCCAGGCCACGGCAAAGGTGACACCGATCAACGCCGAGCCCAAGTAGCCCGCCGGCTTGTCTTTCAGATTCACCTGGAAATAACGATCGAGGGCGGATATTTTAAAAACTCCCAAGAGGTAAATGCCGACGATAACGATCAGCGCGCCGCCGGCGACGCGGATCAACCGGCGGTATCCCGCAAATAGACCGCCCAAAAAACTGGCGGAGACGCCGAGCGAGACAAAGACGACGGAGAATCCCAGGATAAACGCCAGCGAATTGAGCACGACGCGGCGCCGGACCAGGCTCTGCGCCCGCGGACCCCTCATCTCCTCCAGCGACACGCCGGAGATGAACGACAAATAAGAAGGGATGACGGGCAATACACAGGGAGAGAGAAAAGAAAGCAGCCCCGATGTGAATGCGACGATAAAATTGATGTCGGTCATCGCTTGCCGTCGAGCAGCTCTTGGATGAGCTGTTTGGCGGCGGCACCGTCCCACGACGCCGGGCCCCACATTCTCGCCAAGCCCTCGCCCTTGGAGCCAATCAGATAAGTCGCGGGCAACCCCCAAGCTCCATAAAGAAGACCGACTTCGCCTTCGGGATCGAACATGACGGGATAGGTGATTTTGAGTTCCTTTAAAAACTGCAGCGCGTCCTTGCGGCTGTCTTTCACGTCCACGGCGACGATCGTGAAGCCCTTGCTCTTAAACTGCTGGTACAGCCGCTCCATCGCCGGCATCTCCTCCCGGCAGGGCACGCACCAGGTGGCCCAAAAGTTGAGCAGGACCAGCTTGCCGCGAAAATCTTTCAGCGACGCTTTCTTTCCGGACAGATCGGGAAGGGTAAAATCTGGAGTCGGCGAAGCGTCCTTCATCGGCTCCAGATTGGGAACGAGCTTGTAGTTCAGCCCGGGAGCGCGACCGCTCTGGCCCCAACTCTCTCCGTTTCCAAACCAGAGAGCCGAAAGCAGAAGAAAAAGCGACGCAATGAACCGCTGGCTAATCATATCTAACGCAGATTGATTTTCTTCACTTCCTTCAGCAGCTCGTCAGTGGAAATAAGGTCTTGTTCCCGATTGCTGGGCCTAACGCTCTTAAAACGGATGATCCCCTCCTTGTCGATGATAAAATAGGACCGCGTGGCACGGCGTGTTGTTTCATTAAGTACACCAAAGGCCTTCATAGCCTTTTGATCCTGAAAATCACTGAGAAGGGGGTAATTCAATTTCATGAAATCCGCAAAGGCTTTCTGGGAAAAGGTGGCGTTGGCACTTATGCCTAAAACCTCGGTATTCTCTGCCTGGAATTTAGTATAATTGTCCGCACCGGACGACAGAATATGCTCAATTCAGACTGGACTATAGTCGAGCACGTAAAAATTAATCAGCACATTTTTCCCCCGAAGGCTGCTTAACTTGAGTTTTCCCCCTTTGGTGCTAGCTAGCTCAAAGTCCGGTGCCTTATCCCCTACCTCCACCGCGAGAAGCAGAGTTGGAGGCAGAAAGAGCAGAAGGGAAAAAACCATTGCTAGGGTAGAACCTTTTCTCTTCATAGCCCCTCCTTTTTCCCTTTTTTTAAGCCGTATATCCCAAATCGTTTAATTCTAGCGGACTCATGGCCGACAAACAACATCCCTTTATCACCTTATCACTTTATCTGCCCGGACGAGAATTTCCGGCGGTACAGTAAGACCGATCTTCTTGGCTGTCTTGAGGTTGATGATTAGATCAAACCGCTTCGGCTGCTCTACGGGCAGGTCGCCGGGTTTGGAGCCTCTGAGGATCTTGTCCACGTACGTCGCTGCGCGCCTGTACAAGTCGGCATCGCTCGGCCCATAGCACATGAGGCCGCCAGCATCCACAAAATCCCTTGTCTGGAACAGTGTTGGAAGGCCCCCCTTTGTCGCGAGGTCGACGATCCTCGATTGGTGAGCAATGGTAAGGGTGTCCGCCAGCGTAAAAAGAGCGCCGGCGCGCTTGCTTTTAGCGGCTCGGAATGCGCTTTCGAGATCGTTGCCAACCCGCACCTCCAGGGATTGAATCTGCAACCCCAAGGTCCCTGCCGCGACCAGCGTCTCTTCGAGATCGCGGGCCTTGTCAGGATTGGCCGCATTCCAGAGGACCGCCACGCGCGAGAGTCCGCGAACCGCCTCCTTGAGCAGCTCCAACCGTTTCCCGCTCAGCTCCCGGGAAAGAGCGGTCAGCCCCGTGACGTTCCCTCCTGGCCGCGCGAGGCTGGCGACGAGCCCGGTACCAACAGCATCGCCACTGGCAGCCATGACGATGGGGATCGTCCTGGTCGCTCGCTGAGCAGCAAGGGCGTCTAGCGTGCTCGGCGTCACAATGATGTCAACTTTGAAACGGACCAGCTCAACAGCGAGATCGAAGAGCCGATCGAGTTTTCCATGTGCCAGTCGGTACTCAATGGCGACGTTCTTTCCCTCAACATAGCCTAGCTCGCGTAAGCCTTGCCGAAATGCCTCCTCGAGGGGCCCGAGCCCGGAGGCGGACGTTAGGTAACCTATCCTGTGGACTTTCGCTGGCGGCTGCGCCCCTGCCATCGTTGCGCCCGCGCCGAGCGCCACTATGACTAGAACAAGGCTAAGATTCATTCTCATATTTTCATGGCGAAGCGTATCCAACCACCATCTGTTATGTCAATCTAAAACCAAGCCTCAGGGATGTTCCAATAAGTCAGCGAGCAAGATTTCCTCAGCCGATTTTTGCACGACCCAGCGGTGGCAGTCTCTCGTGATTTCCTCGCCCTCGTCCTCATCCATGATCCAGTGGCCGTGGCCGGCGTACTCGCGAAATTCCGCGCCGATCAGCTCCGCGAATCGTCGCAGCGAATCCGCCGGCGCCACCCGATCGTCGCGCGCGGCGACGACGAGAATCGGCGCAGGAATGGACTTGGGATCGAGCCTGGCACGCCGGTCGAAAAATTCCCGGATCAGGTCGGGAGACTCGGGCACGAGAGATCGGAGCGCCTCCGGGTGTGCGGCGGGCGGCAGCGCGTTGAGCCAGTTTTTGCGGAAATCTTTCTCCTCGATGCGAAACGGCCGGCGCAAAAAGAGCAGCGGCGAGTACTTTAACCGCAAGAGCCGCAGCGCGCGCGGCAACTCCGGCGCCACTTCGCTCGGCGGCAAGCTTGCGAGCAGGACCAGCGCCGATATACGTTCTTTCGCCGCGGCCTGGCGCGCCGCCAGTCCTCCCAAATCGTGCCCCAAGAGCACCGGCGGAAACTCGGCGGCGCGGATCACCTGCTTGAGATCTTCCACGCAATCCTGAAAGTTTACTCGCTTCAACGCTTCGAGAGCATTTTCTTCGAAGCGTCCGCGGAAATTTACCGCCCAGCATTCCCAGCCTAAATTGGCAAGATGAGTCGCCCACCTGCGCCAGCAGCGGCTCGACGTCCATGCTCCGTGAATCAAGATCAGCGGAGCTTTGAACTTTACTTTCTCCGGCGGCGAGACGTCGATGAGAATTTTGCCGATCCACTTTTCCATGGTAGCGTTCACGATAGCGAAACGAGCCGCGAGATTACCCTCACCCCTTCCCTCTCCCGCGTGCGGGAGAGGGAAGGGGTGAGGGCGCGCCAAGACGCCAAGCGCGCAAAGTTTTTAATAGCGAATTGCGCCGCGAAATAACAAGGCCCTCCCGGGTTTGGACCCGAAGGGCCTTGCACTTTGGACAGCCAGGACAGCCGCCCTATCGCCTGAGATGAGGAGGGTTTAACTCACCGCCGCCACACCACATCCGAACTCTTTACTTTTTCTTTTTCTTCTTGGCTTTCTTCTTTGCCATAGGCGCCTCCTTCTTAGATTCCCCTGAACGGGGTATCAACGCTGGAGGTAGGAGTTCTCGCTCAGGCGAGCAGATTTCCTTCAAACCCTCCCTGTATTTTGTAGGTAATTTTATTATAAGTACGCTAGTAATTGTGTGTCAAGAAAAAAATGGCAATAATATACTTGACTGACCTTCCCTAAAGTGCTATATTCAGAACCATGAAAACACAAATCACATTGCCGACGACTCTGCTTGAGGCGATCCGCTACTTCTCCGATCCTGACGTGTGCCTTGAATTCGTCAGAGAGCTTCGCTGGCCGCATGGCGTGGAATGCCCGCACTGCGGATCGGAGAAAGTGACGTTCCTGAAAAATGCGCGTCTCTGGAAGTGTCACACGAAACACGCCAAGCAAAAATTCTCGGTCAAGGTCGGAACAATTTTTGAGGATAGTCCTATCGGCCTGGACAAGTGGCTTGCTGCCGTATGGATGATAGCGAATTGTAAGAATGGCATTAGCTCCTATGAGATTCACAGAGAGATAGGCGTAACTCAAAAGACCGGATGGTTTATGATGCACCGAATTCGCCTAGCAATGCAGACTGGATCGTTCAAAAAGTTTTCCGGTCAGGTTGAAGCCGACGAAACTTTTATTGGTGGTGCCGCTCGTAATATGCACTGGAGAAAGAAACAGGCGCGAGAAGTGAAGGGACGCGGATCGGTCGGCAAAACAGCCGTGATGGGACTTCTGGAACGTCATCCGCGCAACGGTAGTCAGGTTAAACTTACCGTTGTCCCCAATACCCGATGGAACACCCTACAGAGAAAAGTCAGAGAGAATGTTGAGCGTGGAACCGAGATGCACACGGACGCGCTTCTCTCCTATACCGGACTTGAGCATGACTACCTGCATCGCGTCATAGATCACGCTGAGAGCTACGTTAAAGGACATATCCACACCAACGGCCTCGAAAACTTCTGGAGCCTCTTAAAACGCGGCCTCAAGGGAACCTACGTTAGCGTTGAGCCGTTTCACCTGTTCCGCTACCTCGATGAACAGACTTTCCGGTTCAATACCCGGAGAGGTACAAACGCGGAGAGATTCGCGGAAGTGATGCAGATGGTTGCTGGGAAGCGTCTTACCTATGAGAAGCTAACTGGTAAAGAGAGTGGAGACGGTCTTTTGCCATCGTAGACAGGAACGGGGAAAACGCCGTTGCGACTAGCTCACCACTGCATGTTGATGCCAAATTCTGAGAGCGGGATATCGAGTTGGCCGCATAGGGACCGAAGCAGGTCGGGGTCGAGCCGATCGGTCAAATTCAAATTGGGAACAGGGGCGGTAAATTTGTCTTTATCTGTTTCCCTTAATAGATATTGCTCTGGCTTTGATGCTGTAACGGTCTTTATTTGTACGTTGTATTTGGCTTGAGCCACTCGTAGAAAGTCGGCAAGGGTAGGCCACTGGATAAAGGGATAAGCCATCTAGAGTTGGCAACGAATCTCCGAGCGAAATCCACCGATCATAAAAGCTGGCGGCAGGGAGATTTGGTCATCGTTAATAAGCTCAAGCTGCGCTCGCTCAAAAAGATCATGGTATAGTTGCGGGGCGGGTTTCAATTTAAACGGGGTGATACCTTCCGCCTTGCATGCCGCTAGTCTCACGTGCAGCGTGCGAATTAGTTCGGCCTTAATATCATCTATGGTGCCGTGGGATTGTGCAACAATGTCGTATTCCAAGCATTGAGCCACCCAACCATTCTCTCGCTTCATAATCAGGACTCGTAATTCCATCGTTCTTTCCTCCTGTGATAGTAGCCAGCTACCACTTCGATGCTTGTAGCTTTTACTCCACGACTGCCAGCCTGTCAAGCAATTGGCCCATCGGGGAAAACCCTAGGTCAGATTAAGCAAAAACCTGGCCATCTGTGACTATAATCGGCCCGGGTGGATGGAACTTTACCCATACCCGAGAATGTGATATTGTACCAGGCGTGTCTAAGAAAGCCGAACCGGACTTGTCGGCCTTCCGGCGATTTGAGAAGCGAATGAAAGCTCTTGTCGCTGTTCCGAAAAAAGAGCTTCAAGAGCAATTGGATAAATTTAAGAGGGAGAAGCCTAGGAGAAAATCAGCCTTTCGTTAAAGAAATTGTAGGGAGCTGGAGGGATCGAACCTCCACGGACTTTCGTCCCAGGGTACTTCGGCTGTCAACCTAGCCCTGTGCGTCTGCCTGCATTCCGCCAAGCTCCCATATGTGGAACAGCGGTAAGGTCAATGAAGCGTGGCCTCACCGCTGTTCTCTTTTGGGATAGTCGAAACCTCCCATTTCCCCGTTCCGGTTTTTTTAAGTCCAGGTATTGCAGCTATTACTGTGCCAATGACAGCCGGAGGACGCTTAACTCCGAGTTCGAGCCCCTTAGCTTTAAGAACCTTCATAACATCGACAATGGTTATGTGCTTGTTTCCTTGGTTTGCAAGCGCTACTGCGATCTCTCGAATAACACGACTCCGATCTATGGGATTCAAATTGGTAGGTTGCTTTGGTTTTTCTTCTCTCTTGTTTGCAGGTTTTCGCTCAGGCTCTTGCTGACGAGCGTACATAGCTAATTTTCTGATTAGATCAACTTGACGCTCAAGCGATTCTATTTGGCCTCCTATTTCATTTAAACTCGTGACTGCGATTCGTTTTACCTGGGCAAAATCACCTTTGGCAAGAAAAGCAGCAATCATTTTCACGAAATCTTTCTCTTTTTTCATGGAGTCACCCCTCAAGCCAGTTAGTTAGTAAGTTCAACTATCTATACTAGCTAACTAGGACCGTGTCAAGCCCGGTGATGCGATTTGGAACGAACGGGCTTTCGGTGGCGGAAAAGGGGAAAGGGCAGAATCTTAAAGCGGGTCAGCCAACTATATTATTGCCAAAAAAATGTGATTTTATTTTGGCGTTATCGCCGCCATGAACGATTCGCGGATGAAAAACTGGCGAAACGTTTCCCAGCGGAGTTGTGGAAGAAGTGAACGGCTTTGTCTAATCTTTGATTCTGACGATGTTGAATGCGCCCACGGGACGCGCGAAGCCTTTGAGCTGGAGCTCGCTCAACGGCTCGCTCTCAACGATATGCTCCACTCTGCTCAGCGTCTTCTGATTCGTGAGGATCTGTCCGCCTTTTGCCTCGTCGCAAAGGCGGGACGCCAGATTGGTGACGTTGCCCACCGCGCCGTAGTCCATGCGTCCCTCGAAGCCGATGTTTCCCAGAGTCGCGTAGCTCGAAGCCAGCCCGATGCCTAAGTCGAGATCATAGCCTCTCTTCAGCCAACCGGCGCGCAGCTCCCCGGCCTTGGAGCGCATCTCCACCGCCATGCGCACCGCCCGCTCGGTGTGGTCCTCGCACGGTAGCGGATCGTTGAAGAAAATCATGATGCCGTCGCCGGCAAAGCGCTCCAGGGTTCCTTCGTATTTGAAAATGATTTTTCCCATCTCGGCGTGATAGCTTCTAAGCAGTTCCATGATCTCTTCGGGCTCGGCGCTGTCGGAGAAAGCCGTGAAGCCGCGCAAGTCGAGAAACACGACCGTGATCTCGCGCCGATGGGTCTTAAAAAGACTGTCGTCGTCTTTCTTGAGAACGGTTTCCGCCACTTGCGGAGAGAAATAACGCTTGAGACGGCCCATGCGCTCGATCTCGGCCACCTGCTCCGCGACTTTCTCCGCCAGCGATCGATTCAGTTCTTCGAGCGAGTCGTGCAACTGCTTGAGGCGAATCATCGCGCGGACGCGCGCCAGAAGTTCGAATGAGTCGAACGGCTTGACGATGTAATCGTCCGCCCCGGCGTCGAGCCCCCGCACCTTGTCCTCCTGCGAGCCCTTTGCGGTCAGAAGGATCACGGGAATCGATTTGTACCGTTCATCCCGCCGCAGCCGCTCCACCGTTTCGATGCCGTTCATCTTCGGCATCATGTAGTCGAGAAGAAGAAGGTCCGGTTTGAAGCTCTCTACTTTGTCGAGCGCCTCCGCGCCGTCATTGGCTCGCTCGACGGCGTAATTCTGATCCGTCAGTTCCTGCTCCAACAGATCCAGGTTGAACGGCTCGTCGTCGACGATCAGAATTTTCTTCGGCATGGCCCTTGCCCGCCAACTTTTGTGCCGTAGTGCCGCTTATTTAGCGTCCGTCGACCAGTCGGTTGCGCTCGCGCACGACTTCCGCTCTCTGGCGCAGCACTTCCTCGCTGCCCAGGGGATCATAGTCGCACGACCCGTAGAAATCGACGATGTCGCCCTCGCTCACGTCCTTGAGAACCGGACGGCTCGAATACAGCGTCCTTTTCTGAATCGCGGGAAACTTCAGATGGCAGTAATTGCCCGCGGTCCCGACGGCTTTCTTGTAGATAAGGCCTTGCGCGTCCCCTAGCGGCAGATTGAAATTGAGAGCTCCCGCCAACACCAGGAAAAAAAAGAAAATTTTGAGTTTCATATCGCTCCCTTTCCGGCCGTTTCGGCCTTCTCACATATTCTAATGACAAATTTTTTCTTTCACCAACGGTATTCATGACCGCGTTTATTTTATCACTTTGTCCGCCCGCGCCAGCACGTTCGCCGGAACCGTTAGGCCGATCTGCTTCGCCGCTTTCAAATTGATCACCAGCTCGAACTTCGTCGGCTGCTCGACGGGGAGATCGGCCGGCTTGGCGCCCTTTAAAATCTTGTCCACGTAAGTCGCGGCGCGGCGGTACAAGTCGGTAAAGCTCACGCCGTAGGACATAAGGCCCCCGTCTTCCACATAGTCTCGCCTGTCGTATATCGCCGGGAGCCGGCTCTTTGCCGCGAGGTCTGCGACTTGTGTTCGGTGAGAGTTGAGTACGGGGCCTCCACGCACCAGGCCCGCGTCAGCACGCCCCCTGCTTGCCTCTCGGAATGCAGTCTCAAGATCCTTGGGACTTGGTACGTCTAGGTGTTGAAGCTGCACCCCGAGTGCCCCTGCCACGAGTTCTATCTCTCTTCGAATTTGGACGTTGGCCGGGAGGGTTGAAGTTCCAAAGACGGCCACGCGGGAGAGCCGAGGAACGGTCTCTTTCAGAAGCTCCAGTTGTTTTCCGCTTAACTCCGGGGCAACTCTCGACAGTCCCGTAATGTTCCCGCCCGGCCGCGCCAGGCTGGCGACGAACGCGTTCCCAATAGGATCGGTATTCTGCGCCATCACAATGGGGATGGTAGCAGTGGCTTCCTTGGCCGCCCGGGTGTTTGCCGAACCACCCGTGACGATTACGTCTACCTTGAGACGCACCAGTTCGGCGGCAAGCGCGGGGAGCCGATCGAATTTTCCCTCCGCAGATCGCCACTCAATGACAATGTTTTTTCCCTCCACGTACCCAAGCTCGCGCAGACCCTGCCGAAATGCCTCCCTGACGTCCGCGCCAGCCGAAAGGGAGGTGCCAGTGAGGTACCCTATTCGCGGGACCTTCGCCGACTGCTGCGCGTCGGCGGTTGCCGCCCCACCAAGCACAGCGATGACTGGAAGGAACAGAAATATCTTTTTCATCGCTTCTCTCTGGAAGTGCTGAGTGCCGAGGGGGATGAGTGCTGAGTTTTTTTTCATCCCGACCTCAGTCCTCAGCACTCATAGCCCAGCACTGCTCTATGCGCTTTGCTCCATGCCTTGCGCCTTCCGCCTCAACCGAGCAGCTTTTTGATCTTTATCATCAACTCGTTCTCATCGACGGGTTTCGCGATGTAATCGTCGCAGCCGGCCTCGCGCGCCGTGATCTCGTCGCCGACCATGGCGTGCGAAGTCACCGCGATCACTGGAATGTGCTTCAGATCGCCTTTTGCTTTGATTTTCCGCGTCGCCTCCCAACCGTCCATCACGGGCATGCCGAGGTCCATAAGTATCAGATCGGGCTTCTCCCGTTCCGTAGCCTTCACCGCCTGCTCTCCGTCCACGGCTTGCGCGAGGTCGTAATCGTCTTCCAGAAGCTGGACGAGCAAGTCGCGGTTCCACTCGGTGTCGTCGACAATCAAGATTTTCTTTCGTGACATAAGCTTTCCTCCTCTGCCATCAGCCGTTTTAGATTTGGCCTTGGCGGGATCTCCCTTGCTTTGTTGCATTCTCCTTGTCCGACCCTCTCCCTGTGGGAGAGGGACCGGGTGAGGGGTCAAGCGCAGGCTTCGAGTCGTCTACGGCCTGCATGATCTGTTGCAAAACCGCGTCGATATCTTCCATCACTTCGTTGTCCCAAAAGCGTAAGACTCTGTAGCCAAAAGAAACCAGGACGGCTGACCTCCTCTGGTCCGCAGCAGTCTGCCTAGCGTGCTGCCCCCCGTCGAGCTCTATGACCAAACGATGTTCAAAGCAGCAAAAGTCGACGATGAAGGAGCCGATTGGATACTGGCGGCGAAATTTAACGCCACAAAGCTGACGTGCACGGAGACGGGTCCACAGTCTTCTCTCCGCCTCGGTTTGATCACGACGCAGTCGGCGAGCTCGTTCCCTGAGAGTTGTGGAGCTTGGTTCCACCAGTTCCCTCACCCTGACCCTCTCCCTGAGGGAGAGGGAATTGTAAGAGTCGATCCAAAATCAAAAATGGCGTCCCTTTTATGCCTCACGCTTCACGCCTTACGCTTCACGTTTCAGCTTTTACTCCTTCCGGTTGCTTATAGATCATGGGCAGCGTGATGGTGAATTTCGATCCCTTGCCCGCCTCGCTCTCGACGCCGATATCGCCGCCCATGAGAATCACAAACTTTCTGACGATCGCGAGCCCCAGGCCCGTGCCGCCGTACCTTCGCGTGCTCGACATATCCGCCTGGCGGAACTCGTCGAAGATGTAGTCGAGCGCTTCTTTCTTCATTCCGATCCCGCTGTCGGAAACCGTGAGCTTCAGATTGCCGTTTTCCTGCCACGCCGAAACTTTGATCTCGCCTTTCTCGGTGAACTTCACGGCGTTGCTCAAGAGGTTAAGGACCACCTGCTTCAGCTTGTCGCGGTCTGTTTTCATCGGCGGGATGCCTGGGGCAAGTTCGGTAACCAGACGGACTTTACCGTCCTTCAACATCGGTTCCACGGTTGACGTCGCCACTCGAAGGATGTCATCCAACTTGAACGTCTCGGCGTAGATTTCCATTCGGCCCGACTCGACCTTGGCCAGGTCGAGCAGCCCGTTGATCAGGTTGAGCAGATGCTCCGAGCTGATAAGAACTTTCTGCAGATTTTCTTTTTGCAGGTCCGCGATCTGCCCCTCGACTTTACGCAGCACCAGCCGGGTAAAACCGATAATGGAATTCAAAGGCGTCCGCAGCTCGTGGCTTACGTTGGCGAGGAACTGCGACTTGTGGCGGTTGGCCGCTTCGAGCTGCTGATTCTTTTCTTGGATTTCCTGGAACAACCGGACATTCTCAATGGCGATCACGGCCTGATCGGCGAAGGTTTTGACCAGCTCAATCTGCCGCTCCGTGAACGGCTCGACAACGTCGCGCCAAATGGAAATGACTCCGATCGGGGTTCCTTCTCGCAGCAGCGGCACTGCAAGCACCGTTCGTGCTCCCGTGAGGACCGCCAGCGGGGAAGGATCAACCTGTGCTTGCACATCAAGTACATGAGCGGGCTTTTTCTCAATAAATGCGCGCCGTGTATCTGCCTTGACAGTGGAGGCTCGGAGAGTAGCGATCTGTTCAGGCGTTTCACCGTAACTGGCAACCAGTTGGAGTAGCTCGCCGTCGAACTGGCGGATGTGACCTTGCTTGGCGCCGGCAAGCTTCACAGCGTTTTCTATGACCGTATCGAGCACGGGCTGCACGTCGGTTGGCGAACCGGCAATGACGCGCAGCACCTCGCCCGTCGCAGTCTGCTGTTCCAGTGCCTCGGTGAGATCGCGATTCTTCTCCCGGATCTCCTGGAACAGCCGCACGTTCTCGATGGCGATCACCGCCTGGTCGGCGAACGTCTTGAGCAGGGCGATCTGCTTCTCCGTGAAAGGTCGGACCTCCGTACGGCGGATTGTGATTGCCCCAATAGGCATGCCCTCTCGAAGCAGTGGCGTGACCAGAATTGTGCGGGTGCCAAAGCGCTCCGCGTATTCCCTGGAATCCGGGAATCTGATCTCAAGCTCCTGCTTAAGATCGTGAACATGGAGGGTTTGTCGCTCGATGATGACGCGGCCAGTCACTGAATACTGGCTGATCGGCATGACTTCTCCGGGTTTTTCCATCGAGCCGAAGGAAGCCACGTGGCGCATCGAGCCGTCTTCGACTAACCGGATCTGAGCGTCGTTCGCATCACAGAGTCGCGCAGCCCTCTGAGCAATAGCGTCCAGCACTGGTTGCAGATCCGTCGGCGAGCTGGCTATCACGCCCAAGATCTCACTCGTGGCAGTCTGCTGTTCCAGAGATTCGGTGAGCTCTCTTGTTCGCTCTTCGACTTTATGCTCAAGCCCGGCGTAGGACTCCTGGAGCTGCGCGGTCATCTTGTTGAACTCGTCTGCAAGAGCTTCGATCTCGTCGCCCGTCTTGACCTCAAGACGATAGCCCAGCTCGCCGCTGCCGATCCGCTCCACTCCTTTACGCAGCGTACCGAGAGGCTGAATTACGCGACGCGCCACGAAGAAGCTGGCGAACAGCGCCATGCCGAGCCCGATCAAGAGCAGAGTGGAAGTCCGGACCATCGAGGCGTAGAGCGTCTCGTAAGCCTCCTCGATGGGTCGCTCCAGCATGACCGCCCAGTCCAGAGTCGGAATCAGCGCAAAAGAGCTCAGCACCTCCTTGCCTTGTAGGTTTTGCGCTACAATGGCGTTCCGTCTCGGTATGCCGGGGCCGGTCTGGAAAGCCGCCTTGACTTGATCGAGTTGGGCGACGTTGCGTCGTTGGAGAACGAGGCTGATATCCGGGTGAGCGATCAGCTCGCCGCTACGCGTGACGGCATAAGCGTATCCAGCCTTTCCCACGGTAATACTTGAGACCACGTCGCCGATGTACTTGAGGTTGACCTCGGCCTGGAGCACGCCGATCACGTCGCCGGCGAAGCGCTCGATCGGCACGGCGATCGTCATGTAAGGCTCCGAGCCGCGCACGAAATGGACCGGACCGAAGTACGACTTGCCCTGCCTTGCCTGTTTGAAAGAAGGAGTGACCGAAAGATCTTTTTTCGCTTCAGGAAGCACGGTTCGGAGCCGCGACGCTTGCACGCGGATCGCGCCGTTCTCGTCGAGCGCTATCGCCTCGGTCATCGCGGGCGCGATCAACAGAAGTTTTTCCAGCTCGAAGCGAAATTCCGGCGTGAGTCCCCTGGGCGCGATCTCGCGGCTGCGCGTCGCTCCCTTCAAAGTATTATGGATCTCTTGAACGAAGCGCTCGATCTTGAAGGCGGCGCCGGCCGCGACTTCCCGTTGATAGAGACCCAATTGCTCCCGGCTCTCTTGGTAGCGGAAGTAGATCTCGACCAGGCCGCTTGCGATCAATCCCCCGCCGACCAACACCACGGAGATGAGAAAGTAATCGCGCACCAGCCGCCCGCGCGGCCGCCGGCGAAAGATTCGACCCAGGCGCAGGAGTCTTTGTTGCATCCTTGTCATCTTACCCTACTCATCAGGGGCTTTGCATCCTTCTTCTTCCGCCTTGCCGCCATTGCGGCCTGATTTCACTTGATCACCTTGTTCGCTCGCGCCAGGACGTTCGGCGGTATCGAGAGACCGAGCTCCTTTGCAGTCTTTAAGTTGATCGCAAGCTCCACGTCCTCGACCGTCTCGATGCGAAGGTCGCGCGGGTGCGCGCCGGCGAGAATTTTTTGCACGTACTTGGCCGAAAGCCGGCCGATCTCGTAGTAGTTCTGGCCGTAGCTGGCCAGCCCGCCCTTGGCGACGAGACTCCGCTCATGGAACATCGTCGCCAACCTCTTGGACCGCGCTGTGTCTATAATCAATTGAGCCTGGCTAACGACCCTCGCGTCCGAGGTGTAGAAATAAGCGTCGGCCTCGCCGGGTTTGAGTTCCTGCAGCGCCTTCTGCAGTTCCTTGACGGAAGCAACGTGCTTCTCGACAAACTTGAGGCCCAGGCGCTGGGCCTCGGTCCGGCCCAATTTGGCTGCCTCCACCGCGATACGGTTGCCAGGGTCGTAGAATGTCAGCACTCGACTCACCTTTGGCAGAATCTCCTTTAGGATCTCCAGACGCTTCGCCGTGAGGTCACCGACCAGATAGTGAATTCCGGTAAGCCTTCCTCCGGGTTTCACAAAGCTATCCACCAGTCCGCCGACAACTGGATCGCTCCCCATACCAAAAACGATCGCTACATTCGTGGTTGCCTTTTTCGCCGCGATAACGACTGAACTGCCAAGCGCATATATCAGGTTGACTTTCTCCCGCTCGAAATTCCTCGCAGCCTCCTCCGCCGCCTTCGCGTCACCCTTCGTATCCCGAATCGCAAGCGAATATTGCTTGTCCTCTTCAAGCCTGAGCTCCCTCAGCCCTTCTTTCAGCCCGTCGATCGTCTCGTACAACGGCCCCCCCGGGAGCAGAACGCCGATGCGAGCGGTCTTCGCCTGCTGCGCCTGAGCGAACGGAACAATAGACGGTAGCGCGGCGGTAAGTAGACAGATGATGATTTTCCTGTTCATAGTTTTTCCTGTTTGCTATTTTGTGTTGTATCTCGCCTCACCCTTCACACTTCACGCCTCACGGCCCTGTCCCGAGCTCGTCGAAGGATCATTTGATCACCCTGTCCGCCCTTGCCAGCACGTTGGGCGGAATCGTCAGGCCGATCTGCTTGGCGGCCTTCAGATTGATCACCAGCTCGAACTTCGTCGGCTGCTCGACAGGCAAGTCGGCGGGCTTGGTGCCCTTGAGAATTTTGTCAACAAAATATGCGGCACGGTGAAACTGATAGCGGAAGTCGATTCCATACGACATCAGTCCGCCTTCATCCACATATTCCCGCCTGTCGTAAATTGCCGGCAAACGGTTCTTCGTCGTGAATTCGATAAAGCGCGGACGCTGCGAGGCAAAAAAAGCATCGGGGACGATGATAAGTGCGCCGGCGCGCTCCCGAACGATCGACGAAAATGCATTCTCGAGATCGTTTGGCCTTTGTGCCTTCAAGAATTGTAGCGTCAGGCCCAGCGCTGGCGCCGCAGCTTCGATTTCCTTCACCGAGCCGCCGCCCGGATTTGCGGGATTGGAGAGCACCGCGACCCGTGAGAGTCGCGGAAGTGTTTCCTTGAGTAACTCCAAGCGCTTGCCGCTCAGCTCCGGGCTAAGGATTGTTATGCCGGTAACATTACCACCCGGCTTGGCCAAGCTGGCGACGAGTCCGGTCGCCACTGGATCGCCCGCTGACGCGAAAACGATCGGAATCGTGCTAGTCGCCTGCTTCACGGCTCGTATCGCAGACGTACTCGCCGTCACGATTACGTCCACTTTCAGACGGACCAGCTCTGCAGCGAGAGCGTGAAGTCGATCGGGAATTGATTCGCCCGCTCGACGCGTAATAGCGATGTCGCGCCCCTCGATATAACCGAGTTCGCGCAGACCGTCTCGGAAACTATCATGCTCAGGTTGCGCACACTTCGCTGGGCATAAAAAACCTATTTGGCGAACTCTCGTTGACTGCTGCGCCCTGGCCGGAAAGCTCAGGGCGAGGAGCGATACACAAAACGCGTAGCAAACGAATTTTAGTTTTTTTCTGTTGCCTAATGCCTGTTTCAGCTTGAGGCTGATCCGCCAATCTTTTTGGCGGAGCCTACTTCCTGTTTTCACTTGATCACCTTATCCGCCCTTGCCAGCACGTTCGGCGGAATCGTGAGCCCGATCTGCTTCGCCGTTTTCAAATTGATCACCAGCTCGAACTTCGTCGGCTGCTCCACCGGGAGATCGGCCGGCTTCGCGCCTTTTAGAATCTTATCCACGTATGTCGCGGCGCGCCGGGCCAAGTCGTTCAAGTTCACGCCGTAGCTCATAAGCCCTCCGGCTTCCACATAACTTTGCAGTTGATCCATCACCGGAAGCCGGCTCTTTACGGCGAGTTCTGCAATCTGTGGTTGCTGAGAATTTATGAGCGGGCCCGACACATTCATAAGGACTGCGTCGGCTTGCCTCTTGTTGGCGGCCCGGAATGCGGTTTCAATATCCTTGGGACTCAGTACGTCAACGTATTGAACCTTCACGCCTAACGGTCCTGCGGCTAGTTCGATCTCTCTTAACTCTTGTGCGTTGCCCTGCTGGGTCGAAGTCCCGAAGACCGCCACGCGGGAGAGCTTGGGAACGATCTCCTTCAAAAGCTCCAGCCGTTTTCCGCTTAACTCCGGGGAAAGGATGGACAAACCAGTGATGTTCCCGCCCGGACGCGCAAGGCTGGCGACAAACCCATTGCCAACAGGATCGCCAACCTGCATCATCACAATGGAAATCGTAGAAGTTGCTTCCTTGGCTGCACGGGTGTTTGTCGCACCACCCGTGATGACGACATCGACCTTCAACTGCACAAGTTCGGCCACCAGCGCGCGCTCGCGATCGCGTTTTCCCTCAGCAAATCGCCACTCGACGACAATGTTCTTCCCCTCAACATAGCCGAGGTCCCGCAGCCCCTGCCGCAATGCCTCCATCCGCGCCGACATACTGGAAAGGGAAGAACCAAATAGGACTCCTATCCGCGGGACTTTCGCTCGCTGCTGCGCTTCGGCTAGCTGCAACGACAGCAGAATTACAGCAGCAACAACGAAGAGGTAAACTCTAGCTGCCGACGTAAACTTGTTTTCACGGGAGGGGCGTGTTAAAAAGTTTCTCATCATGCGCTACTCCGTGTTTCTCGAACCTGTAAATGAGCCGGAATTTCAGGGCTATTACTACGCACACGTCCCCGCGCTCGATTTGACAACACACGGCCAGGGCATTGAGGGAGCGCTTGCTGCCGCGAAGGAATTGATTGAGGCCTGGATTGCCGAGAAAAAGGCTCACGGCGAGCCTGTACCCACCGAAGCAAAATCCCAGATCGCCCACGTCGAAATCCCTGATGCCTTACTCCGCCCGTGAGGTGCTGGCAAAACTCCTTCGTGCTGGCTTTGTAGAAACACGACAAACCGGAAGCCACAAAGTTCTGCGCCATCCAGACGGGCGACAGACTTATGTAGCCATGCATCCCGGCACGCTGCCTACCGGAACGTTCCGAAAAATTCTCAAGCAAGCAGGCTTCAGCGAAGAACAGTTTCGCGCGCTGTAAGAACTCTTTCATCCTAACTTGTTTCCTCAATCCAAAACCTGTGGTGAGCGATGTCGAACCATCGGCAATCGAAAATCTAAAATTATTTAATGACTCTGTCCGCCCGCGCGAGCACGTTGGGCGGAATCGTGAGACCGATTTGTTTTGCCGTTTTCAAGTTGATCACCAGCTCGAACTTCCTAGGTAGCTCTACTGGTAGATCCGCCGGCTTTGCGCCTTTAAGGATTTTGTCAACGTACACGGCAATCCGCCTCTGAGGCTCATCACGGATCGGCCCGTAGGACATAAGACCTCCGCTCTCGACGTACTCCTTAAACCCAAACGCGCTAGCAAGCCGGTTCTGCGCGGCGAAGTCTGCAATCTGCTTACGGTGCCCCGCAGTTATGGGATCTGGAAACGCGATGAGAGCATCGGCCTTTTCCTTGATGATTGCGCCGAAAGCTTGGTCGACATCGGCGGAGGCTCTTACTTGGTGGTAATGGAGGGTTGTTCCCAGGGTTCGTGCGGTGCCCTGCGTCTCCATCAATTCGCGTTGTTCCCCCGGATGCGCCGGACTTGCCAGAACCGCGACGCGAGAGACACGAGGCGCAACCTCCTTTAGAAGCTCTATGCGTTTACCTGCCAGCTCAAAGGCAAGCCAGCTTATACCCGT
>DASXUF010000099.1 GCA_036504975.1 Candidatus Binatia bacterium
TCGGTGCCTCCCGGGAAAGTCCCGAAAGACTGCCGACATTGGCATTCCGAATTCAAATCGTTAACACCTTGAAACGTCATGAACACTGTAAAAAACCTAGCGTTTAAACTGAGACTCCTAAAATCTGTCGGACGATACTGATGCGTTCGTTCTCCTAACTACCTGGCACTGCTGGCGATACGTAAGTCGGAGAGGGAAAAGGATACGGATTCTATGGATTTGTATCACCGTTTTGATTCTTATCGCTCCGGTACTGCTTCTACCCAAGGTTGCTTTCTACTACGGAGTAGTTGCGTGTGTTACAGGGATCTTTTGGACCTCTGATACTACTTTGGGCAAGGTGGACCGGTGGTGGCGTGGAGTCATTGGGGGTTGTGTTCTATTGGCATTGCCAACCATTTGGCAATGGCCTGTAGAAAGTTGGGTCGGGGCAATGGTGATTCCAACAGTAGGGCACCTTGGTGTCTCAAGTTGGAGTTATTCTTTTGTAAAATGTTGGGTTGAGTCCGCCGTTGAGGCAAGAATTGACGTAGCCGAAATCGAGGCGAGAATACTTGATATATATGGGAGGGTCGTGGGAAGAATTTTTGTTGTGGCGGTACCGTATATCCTATACGTCGGTATGGTTTCGGACAACTACGCTTGGATTGGTGCGGCTTTGGGATTCTTAACGATTTACGGCATTGCTGCTGGACTAGGGCTAAGATTGCGGGGCAATAGAAAGTCTTCATCAATTGGAATTGTAATTGCGCGTGAGGCAGCCTCCACGCTGTTGATAATTGGCCCCATTCTGTTGCTCGGTATCTTCGCTTGTTGGGCTACGTTTGTAGCTGGTTTTTATGATTTATTTCGCGGAGTGGCGGCGTTGGATCTGCGTCGAGTAGTGCAGGCAATACTGCATATCATTGTCGGATGGTATCTTGGTATGAATGTGGCCATTCTCTGTCAGTTGGATAGAATCTCCAGAGCCCGACCAATCCCAAGCACGTAGTAATGCAGGACTCGCCAGGAAAATGTTTTGCTTCAGGCTGTTAGTTTCCTGACAATGTCGCGTAGCCCCTTCGTTTCTAGCTTTGAGTTTCCTGTTATTCTCGTAAGCGTCAGGAAAACTGCGGGACAAAATGGAGAAGAAATACTTGCAGCACAGGCGACCGACTCGCATGCTCGGCTCTAAGAGAGAGCACCTGGAGGAAAAAAAGGCTATCGAACGCGCAACAGCGGAAGCGTTCCTACTGTTGTATAACCAACAAAAAGGAACTTCATACCAAATTGTGCAGCATGAGGATAGTCCGGACATTATTGCCCAGAATCGCGACGGTCAAACCTTACAGTTGGAAATCGTGTTGACCGAAGATCGACGGGGCGACATCCCAGCCTCCTTAGGAAGATCCAGCGGTCGAACCGTACAAGCGCTTAAGCGCAATCTTCGCAACAATCGAGCCGGAATCGCCGCTTTGACGACCTCGGCAAGCGTGCTTGGTTGCAATGTTTTGGACTCTCTAATGCGGCGACTTAGTGATAAATTTCTGAAGCGATATGGGCCTAACACCGCTCTCGTGGTTCGAGACACGTCTGGGGTGGATTGGGACTGGGATGTAGTAGTCGAACCGATTGGCAAGAAACTTGAGAGATTATCCAATCCGTTCGACAGAGGTGTCTGGATTATTAATAAGTCTAAAGATCGAATTTTTCGGATCGCGTAACGAAAGGATTGAAGCTCATTTGCCTTTTTTTCTCCACACCGCCGCCACTTCGTCCACCGTCGCGACGTCGAACTGCGTCCTCTCCATCAGTTTCAGCGCCATCTCGTGCAGCTCGCGGTTTCGCGAGCCGACGCCGTCTTTAAGGACGACCACGTCGTAGCCGAGATTGCGTCCGCTGCGCGCGGTGCCCTCGACGCCCCCTTCCGTGGCGACGCCGCCGATGACGATCGCGCCGATGCCTCGGCTGCGCAGCATCAAATCGAAGTCCGTTCCAATGAAGCCGTCCGGTCTGCGTTTCTTAAAAACGATATCGCTCGGCTCGGGCTTCAGCTCTTCGACGATCTCCCGCCCGTGCGGATCGTCCTTTTCTTTCAGCAGTTGCGCAACGTCGGTTACATTCGCTCTCTTCATTCGAAGGCGTACCCAGACGCCGGCCTCTTCCTTGACCAAATCGAAAGGTGTCTGCAGCGAATAGAAAACCTGCACGCCCGCCCGGCGCGCGACACCCGCCAGCGTCTTCAGGTTTGCCGCGATCTCCTTATAGTTGAAGGCGTTCGGCGCGATGGCGTATTCCATGTCCCAGAGGAGCAAAGCGGTCCGGCGGGGATCGACGATCTCCGCCAGAGTGCTCGGTATTTTTTTTCCTGCTAGATCCAACATGGTCGTTCTCCCGCCCTGGTTCGACTATGTCGCCACACCGCTAGCGCTTCAGATGTTTTTTCGTCAGGTTGTTGACGAATTCCGCCACGCCGGGCGAAACCGTGAGCAACTGGCGCATGATCGGCTCGGCTTCGTTGACCATGAGAAGCTCGGCGTCGTCTCCCGCCACGCCGAGCATGTCCTTGTGAAATTCCTTGTCGTTCTCCAGACGCGCAAAAGATTCTCTCAGCGTCCTTACGGCGGCCGGCGGCGTTTTCGGCGGCGCGAAGAGCGGCCTTCCGGCCGCGTCCGAACCGGCCCAACTCCTGTACGCGTCCCAAGCGGCGCCCGCGGGACGATTCTTCCCCAGCGTCTCTTCGAACGTAGGCACATTGGGAAATTCCGGTCTTCTCTTGAACGAGCCCGCCGATGTGAGACGGCCCTGTTGCACGAAAGGTTGGAAGCCCTCGGCGATCAACTCGCGAAGCGCCTGAAGGTTCGCCGAGGCATAGATATCGCTTTCCCCGCGCTGAAACGCGATGCGCAGCTCGCCGCCGCCGCGATAGCCCAATATCCAGCGCACGTTCCATTTCAAATATTCCGCGCCCCAGAAAAAGATGGTGGACCAACTGTCGTCGGCGGTGCGCGAGCCGATGCCGAGCGGAGGTTTCAACGAGTTGGTCAGACGCTCGAGATTGTCCGGTTTGATCATCGCGACCGAAGTGCCGCGCACGACGCTGCCCACCATTTCCCACGTCCTGAGATCGAACTTTGCGCCTTCCGCGCCAAAGACCTGCTGCGTGATCGAGCTGACGCTCGTATAATGGAGCGTGAGTCCGTCGGGCTTCGCCAGTTGCTCGAACCAGTTCGTGGCCACGATCCCGCCGGCGCCGGGCATGTTCTGGACGAGGACGGACGGATTTCCGGGAATGTGGCGCTCCAGATAACGCGCAAGAAGCCTCGCCTCCGCGTCCACTCCTCCGCCGGCGGGAAAGCCGGCGATGATTTTTATCGTCTTGCCCTTGAAATTCTCCTGGGCAAAGAGATCGGCCGCCCCACCCAGAAACACAAGAATGAGGCTTAAGGCACGGAAGAGGAAGATAAGAATCATAGGCGGCTTCTCCGAAACAAAATTCGTGACCGTTCGATCTACAGGTTATAAAGGGCCGTTGGATTGTCGTAGAGGATTTTCCCGATTACAGCCGCTTTCAGCTCCCCTTTGTTGTGGAGGATACGTAGCGCCTCGATCTCGCTCGAGGTATCGGCGTGGCCGTAGTCCGAGCCGATGACGATGTTATCCTCGCCCGAGTACTTGAGCACGTAGGAAAGGTCGTCGTCGGTCTGGCAGGCGACGTAAAGACGGTTTTCGCGCATCCAGTCTTTGCCGAGAGGCTTGCCGTTTTTTTCGAAGCGCTTCGCCAGTTCGTGGTAAACATAGGGGAGCCATTGAGCGCGGACTTCGATGAAGCCGAAGCGGAGTCGGGGAAACCTGGCTGGAATTCCGTCGTGCACGATGGCATGGAAAGCCGACAGCACCGCGAGCTTGAATTTCGCGAAGCCGCTTTCGCGCTCGAAGATCTCCATCCACTGAAATCCGCCGGTGGAAGCGTGAACGCAAACGGCGAGATCGAGCTTCTGAGCCTCTTCGTAGAACGGATAAAAATACGGGTCGCTCAGTATTTTGTCGCACATGATACCGCGCATGAAAAGCGCGCAGGCGCCGTGGTCTTTGGCAAATCTTGCCTCAGCAAGCGCCGCCTCCGTGCTGAGCAACGGCGCCGCCGCAACCCAGCGAAGACGCCCGTTCGTTTCAGCGCACAGATCGTTTACCCATCGGTTATAGCTCCGACAAAGCCCCGCTTCGACTTCCGCTCTGGAGGTGAGAGCGCGCAGAAATAGGGAGGGATAGAGGATTTGAACGTCGATCTCGAGCTCGTTCATATGCCTGAGCCTTGCCTCGATGTCCCGCATCTCTCGAACGTCCGCAGGAATATCCGGATTGACGTTGACGCCACGCGAAAAAATCTTTCCGTCGATCAGCCAACCTTTTCGCCCGCTCTCCGTCGGCACCAAGACCGGCCGGGACTTCGCCTCGTCTCCCCGCATGTATTCCCACGTCCGCTCCGTTTCAATCACGTGGGTATCGGCGTCGATGGCCCGCATCTCTCTCTTCGACCAAGCCAATTACTTCTTGATCTCTTCCAGGTATATCACTTCCGTCTCGCTCGGCTCGGGGAAAACTTTTTCGGAATCCGCGACCGCCCCGCTTAGATCCTGGCCGGTCAACATCTCGTAGAGCTTGCCCATCGCCGCGGGCGTGTTGAGGCGGGAAAAGCCTTGCGCGCGTCCCATCTCCTGGAGCTGGTTGACCGTGTTCATTAGAGGAAGCGGCAGGTCCAAAAGACCTGCGATTTCAAGGGCCTGGCGAATGTCTTTATAGCTATTGCTGAGCGCGCCGCCGTAGCTGTTCATCCGCTTGAGAAAATCCTCCACCCGCCCCGCGGACTCGCGCGAGCCGGTGGTTTTGAGAAGCTCATGAAAGAGTTTAGGATCGATGCTTTGGGCCGTCAGCCAGCTAAGGACCTCGGCGGAAATGATGCTGTTCGCGGCGGCGAACATGATGACCGCTATCTTCATTGCCTTGGGCATCCAGGGTTCCGCGACGCATATAACTTTTTGGCTGAGATCTTTTAAAATCCCGAGACATTTCTCCAAAGCCTCTTTTTTTCCGCCGACGACGATCGACAGAAGACCCTTGGGGATCGTGATGGCGGGCGCGCCGGCGGCGTGAAGCGTCGCGCCGAGGAAGTGAGCGCCTCTCTTTTCGACCTGCTGTTCAAGCTCGCGCGCAAACTGGGGATCGGTTCCACTGAGGTCGATAAGAGCGCCGCCGGGCTGCACAGCGGCGCAAACTCCATTTTTTCCAAAAGTCGCCGCCTTGACTTCCGTGCTCGATGGCAAAATCGTTAGCGTAAACTCCGACACGGCTTCTCTCGCGGAAGCTGTCTTTGTCGCTCCGCGTTCCGCGAGCGCGTTCATCGCCTCGGGATTCAAATCATAGACCTTTAAGCGATGGCCTTTTTTGAGCAAGCGCTCGGCGATCGGTTTGCCCGCGTTTCCCAGGCCGATGACTCCAATTTCTTTCATGGCTAATTCCACTGAAAGCGAGTCCTCGGGGCGCGAGTTTTCGGCCGCTCTTCGACAGGCTCAGAGTGGTGAGCTTTGTCGAACCACGGCCGATAGAGCAGTGCCACAATCGAACCTCTCTTATCGGACGTCCGCAGCCTCTCCTTCGTGCCCCTCGGCCTCGAAGTGAAGGACGCTTCCTTAGGGGACAGGTTCAACATAATCGAAGGATTATTTTTTTTTCAGCGCTTTCTCAGCGACCTTCTGCATCGCTTTGATTTTCGCCGGGTCCTGATTCTGCGACGCGTTCAGCATGTAATATTCGATGCCGCTCTGAGGCCTTGCCCAGAGAGGCAAGTCGTCTTTGGGAATATCCATTCTCAAAGAATTGGTCTCGCTGTATTTCTGCCACGCGATCTGGCCTTCGCGCGAGAGCACCCAATTGACGAATACCTTGGCGGCGTTGGGGTGCGGCGCTCGATTGAGCAGCGCGAGGCAGCAGGCGCCGCCGCCCATGATGTCGCCTTCCTTCAGCGGATGCGGCAGAAGATCGACGGGAAGTCCTTGCTGCTTGGCCCGCATCACCGGCTGGCCGCTGCCGATGTAAAATAAAATTTTTCCTTGCCCCAGCCAGTCCGTCCCCTGTTCGAGATGGCGCGTGACCAGAATGTCGGTCTCCGTGAGAAGCCGCGAGATGAAGCGCGGGCCGAGCGCCGGCGCGGCATAAAAAAATACGAAGGTCTCGCCGCCGCCGCCGGACACAAGCGGATCGAAAGTCCCGAGCTTGCCTTTGAATTTCGGCTTCAACAGGTCCCACCAGGATTGCACCTCTTTCGGATCGAGGAGGCTCGTGTTGTAAGAGCCGCGTCGGGTGCCGAGCTCGCCCGTGAGCAGAATGGCGGATTGATTCTGCGAGTCGGCGAACCACAACTTTTTTTGCCACCACGCCGACTCGTCATGGACCTCGGGTAAAATCATGACGGGACGAAGCGGCTCCAGCACGCCCGGAGGATAGGCCACGTAGTTGCTGGAGCCGCCCATGATGAGATCCGCGAGATATTTTCCCGCGCGCCGCTCGGTGAGGATCTTCTGCGTGAGATCCGATCCCTTGCCGGGCAGGAAGTTGATCTTGATTCCCGCAAAGGCCTTCTGAAACGTTTCCCAGAGCGGCAGGTACATCGGATTGTGCGGGCCGTAGACCGCGACTTCGCCTTCACGCTTCGCCGCTTGAATCGTTTTTTCCCATTCCGGTTTCCAACTTTCGGCCGCGAAAACGGGACAGAGGAAAGCACAATGGATCAAAAGGAGAGAAATGAGCGCTCTTAGAGACGGCCGAGGCTTCATGCCTGCTTCCAGTTTGCTGCGTATTACGCTAAATTGCCCGCTGCTAAACATATGTTAGGGGCATCACTTCGTCAATGAGAAAAATTCCCGCGCTGGATATCCGCGGCGTTTCGTACGCGCTCGACGGGAAAAAGATTCTCGATTCGGTAAGCTGGACCATCGAGCCCGGAGAGCATTGGGCGATTCTCGGCCCGAACGGCTCCGGCAAGACGACGCTGCTCCGAATCGCCTGCGGCTTTCTCTGGCCCAACGCCGGCGGCGACGTTTATCGCAAGGGTCGGTCGCTTATCAATCTTCCCGAGCTTCGAAAAAGCATCGGCTGGGTCAGCGCGACCTTGGCGTCGCAGATCCCGCCGCGCGAGCCGGTGTTGAGGACGGTGGTCTCGGGAAAGTACGCGCAGGTGGGTCTTTTCGAGTGGCCGTGGGAAGCGCCGACGAAAAAAGATTTCGCCCTCGCGGAGGAATATCTCGAGCAGATGAGCGCGGCGTCGCTTGAAGATCAGGAGTTCGGCACGCTGTCGCAGGGGGAGCAGCAGAAGGTTATGATCGTGCGCGCGCGGATGACCCGGCCGTACCTCATTCTGCTGGACGAGCCGTGCGCCGGATTGGACCCCGGCGCGCGCGAGAATTTTCTCGCGAGCTTGAAAAAGCTCGGCAAGCGAAAACAAGTTCCGGCGCTGGTCTACGTCACGCACCACGTCGAGGAGATCCTGCCGATGTTCAAGAAGACGCTGATCTTGAAGCAGGGCAGGGTGCTGGCGTCGGGAAAGACAAGCGCGCTGCTTAAGCCGGAGACCTTGGAAAAACTTTACGGCGTGTCGCTCAGCACCATCAGGAAGAAGGGCCGGTGCTGGCCGATCGCCGGGTGAACATACTGGATGACGAACCGGCTTCGCCAGATCATCTTTGGCCCGAACCACCGTTGGTGGGCGCTCTCCGTGGCCGCGCTGGCGACGTTCATGGTCACCACGGACGCGGGGCTTCTCAGCATCAGTCTGCCGGTGATCGTCGCGGAGTTCAAAACCGACATCGCTATGGGCGGCTGGCTGCCGTCTGTCTACGCTGTCGTCACCGGATCGCTCTATCTTCCTTGCGGGCGTCTTTCCGATCTCTTCGGGCGCAGGCGGACGCTCAGCGCCGGCTTTCTCATTTATACTCTGACCGCGATGATGGCCGCCTTCTCTCAAACGATGGGCCAGGTGATTTTCTTTCGCGGCCTTCAGGCGGCGGGAAGCGCGCTCATGATGGCGAACACTTTCGCGCTCGTCGCGGCGCTTTTTTCGCCCGCCGAGCGCGGCCGCGCGATGGGAATTTCCGGCGGCATGATCTCGGCTCTCGGATTCGTCGTCGGCCCGGCGCTGGGAGGACTCATCACGTACGCGCTGGGCTGGCGGTTCGTGTTCTACGTGAGTTTTTGTCTCGGCACGGTCGGCCTGCTCGGAGCTCGATTGATTCTGTTCGATGAGAAAGCGGGCGCGCCGGCCGCCAAAACAAACGAGCCGTTCGATTTTCTCGGCACCGCGACGTTCGCGCTGAGCCTCACCGCTCTGCTGCTCGCTCTAACCGCCGGACAGAAAGGTTTTTGGCACACTCCGCTCGTGCGCTCCGAGCTTGCGCTGGCGGCGCTGTCGCTCGTCGTATTTATCTGGTGGGAGAGTCGGACGCCCCATCCTCTACTCGATCTGGGACTCTTCCGCATCCGCATGTTCGCCGCCGGCAACCTCGCGCGGCTCATGAGCTTCGTGACCGTCAGCATGAACCAGTTGCTGATGCCGTTCTTTCTCCAGCTCGGCCTGGGACTCGATACGCTCCGCGCGGGTCTTTTGCTGGCGACCGCGTCCGTCGGTCTGGGTATACTGTCGCCGTTTACCGGCTGGCTCTCGGACCGGATCGGCGCGCGGCTGCTTTCCTCGGCCGGGCTGGCGCTCATGGGACTCTCTTTTTTGAGCCTGGGTTTTCTCGATCTCGGCGCCTCTTCGGCCGATATCGTTCTCAGGCTTTCTCTGCTGGGAATCGGCCTCGGCCTTTTTCAGACGCCGATCAACAACTCGCTCATGAGCTCGATCCCGCGCGATCGTTTAGGCGTCGGATCTTCGTTTCTTTCGATCGTGCGCAGCCTGGGAATTTCTATCGGTGTAGCCACGGCGAGCGCGATCGTGAGCGCGCGCCTTGTCGCCGTGACGGGGCAGACGTCGCTCGACGCGCTTAGAAGCGCGGGTCCGGTGAGGAACGGCGCTGTTTTGCTTTCCGCTTTCATGCAAGGCTATCGCACCACCTGCCTCACCGCCGCTTTTCTCTGCCTTCTCGGCGCGCTGGCGGCGGGAATGAGCGAAAGCAAAACAAAATGAGCGGCGAGCGGTGAGCAGCGAGAGTCGAAAAGAAGAGAAGTTACAGAGCATCGACCGCTTCGCCCAAGCGAAGGAAAATCAGTTTGAAGCCGGGGATGTCTTTTTTCAGAACCCGGCGCGCGGCCTCCGAGTAGATCTCCACCTGGTGATGGTAGCGGGACGCAGCTTGGGCCAGCTCGCTTCTTTCCACTCGGTCGGTCTTGTAGTCGGCGAGAAACAGCCGGCCGCCCTTTTCATAGAGGAGATCGATCACGCCCTCCATGATGCCGCCGTCCCATGGAATCAACAGAGGAATCTCGCGCCCGAGAATCTCGGCGCCGCTCAAATCACGATAAGCCGCGGAAGAAAAGAACGTCGCCAGGATTTGTTGCAGCTCGGCTGAGAGTTGTTCTCGATCCCGTCGCCGCTTGGACTCGATCCACCGGTCGAGGAACGGATCGAGCCCGGCGCGAAACTCCGCCGGATCGCCGCCGAAGTCCCAGTTTTCCAGAAAGCGGTGCGCCAGCTCTCCGATGACGAGAGACAGTTCCGACGTGACCAGAAGTTTTTTACTTTCCGGCAGCGCCTCGGTCAGCTCCGCTTCGCGTAATTTCAACAGCGTCGGCGTGAGAAAGAGCGGCGCCCGCGCGGCTTCGTATTCGCGCGCGCGGCGCTGCCACAGCCGCGTATAGGACTCCCAGTCGATCTTGAGCGCGTCTTCTTTCGCGCTGGCGCGCGCTCTTCCGGGAGGGCTCAGGCCTTCGGGGACGACCTCGACCTCGATCGTCCCCGCGCCGGCGGCGACGACCTGAGACGCTTGCCGGGCGGCGATCTCGGCAATCTCACGTTGGAGACCTTGTTCGAGCATCGACAAATAGCTGCCGCTCTGCTTTCTCTCGCCCGGCGCGCACGAGATCATCAAATGCTCGCGCGCCCTGGTCATGGCGACGTAAAGCACTCGCTTGTGCTCTTCCTGCTCGCGCAGCCGGGCTCTTTCGGCGATGTAAAGTCCGGCGAGGCTCCAGTAAGATTCCGTGCACAGGCCGGCGCGCCCGGTCGTCCAATCCTGTAAAACGGCCGGCTGTCTCGCTCCGGCCTGCTGCGGCACCGTGTGGCATCCCGCCAGGACGACCACGGGAAATTCGAGCCCTTTGGACTTGTGGATGCTCAGGATTCTGATCGCGTCCAGATTCTCTTCCGCCAGCGCGCTTTCCGCTTCTTCCTTTATCTCCAGGACTCTCGCGCCGAGCCGCGTGACGACTTCCTTGAACGTGCTCAAACCTTCGCGGCCCATCAGCTCGGCCTGGTAGCGGAGCTTTTCCAGGTTGGCCACCGCTTGCTCGCCGTGAAACGAGCCGGCGGCCAAAAGCCGTACCGGCAAACTTTCGAAGACGCGGCCGATCGCCTCGCCTACGGGCAAAGTCCGAATCGTGCGGTTCAGCCGGCAAAGAACTTCGTAAAGTTCCTTGACCTTCGAGAACGAGTCGGGTTTTTTCCCCTTGCGCTCGGCGACCCGATAGTCCAGCAGCAGCCGGCGATGAAGCTCGTAGATCTCGGCGTCGGCGAGGCCGCCCAGCGGCGAGCGCAGCACGCCCACCAGCGCGAGACGGTCGTGCGGGTTGTCCACGGCGCGGAGCAAGTTGACCGCGTCGATGATTTCCTGGACGGCATAGAAATGTCTTTCGCCTTCGACGACGTAGTTGAGGCTGCGCCGGCGCAGCGGCTCCAGGTAGTGATGCACGTCGGTTAGTTTTCTGAAAAGTATCGCGACATCCCGGGGCTGAACGAGCCGCCTCTTGCCATCTCTATCCGCAATCTCGGCTTTTCCCAGCACCTCTTCATCGAGCCACCGGGCCAAGCTCTCCGCTTCGAGCCGCCGCGCCAGTTCGGTATCCTGCTTGTCGGCTTCGTTGCCGCGGACAATGCGGATCGTTACCTTGCGGAAGGCTAGCGCCGGCGCCCTCGCGCCGTCGCCCGCGGGTGCCGGTCCGATCGCTACGTACTCGGGCTGCAATCCTTCTTTCGGTCGAATCAGCCGGTCGAAGACGCCGTTGACGACATCGAGGATTTTCTCGTGACTCCGGAAGTTCGTGGTGAGACGGCATTCGATGCCGTTTTGCGCTTTGATGATTTTTTCCACGACTTCGAGATACGCCTGGATATCGGCCCGGCGAAAGGCATAGATCGACTGCTTCGGATCGCCGACGACGAAGACTTTCCCGGGCGTCAGCGCGACATCCTTCCAGTTTCTCGCCGGCTTGCCGATCTCTTCGGCGAGATAGACGAGGATCTCGTACTGGATTGGATCGGTGTCCTGGAATTCGTCGATCAGAATCGCCTGGAAGCGGCGCTTCAACTGCTCGCGCACCGCGAGCCGGTCGCGCACCAGAGCCCGCGCCCGCGCGAGCAGGCCGTCGAAGGAGATGAGTCCCGCGCGCGTAAACGCGTCGCGGAAAGTCTCGGCAAACGGGATCAGGAGACCCGCGAGCGATCGGGACAAAGAGTCGTCCACGTGGCACAATGCCTTGGCGACCCGGAGAACCTCCTGCGCCTCCCGGTAATCTTCCTCGTCCCATCCCTTGAGATTTTTGTTGAGACCGCCGGAAAGCAAATCGGGCGTGCAGTCCCCCGCGTCGGAGCGGAGCGCCTTTTGCAGGACGTCGCGGGAAGCGCGGATGAGTTTTTCGTTGCTTCTGTTTTCCGGATGGCGCTGGAGGAGCGCGAAGGCTCTTTTCTCCAGCGCGCCGAGCCAAAGAGCGATGTCAACGGGAATGTGCTTGTCGCCCGAAAGCACGCCGAGACGCTGAAGATCGACGGTCTCCGAGCAGATCGAGGCGGCGAGCACCCGGACCTCGTCGAGTCGGACTTTTCTCAACACCTGCTTCCAATCTTCCTGCCGTGTCCCGCGATAAGAAAGCTCCTCGTCCAGCCATACTCCCCAGTGCTCGTCGAAGAGACGGTCGAAGCGCGCGCCGTCGTCTTCGATAAACTGCGGATCGACGCCGCTCTCCATCGGATAGAGCCTGAGCAGGCTCGCGGCGAAGCTATGGATGGTGCCGATCTCGCTGCGCTCGATTTGCCGCAGCGCGTCGAGGGCGCGCCGGTCCAATGCCTCCTTCGTCAGGTGATACCGCTCCAGCAGATTTCGAACTTCTTCCCGGGCTGTATCGTCATTCGTCGCAGCGGCGTCCAATGTGATCGCGACGTACGACTGCAACCGTTCGCGCAGGCGCACTTTCATCTCGGTGGCGGCCTTGTTGGTGAAGGTGAGCGCGACGATCTGCGTGAGCTTCGTTTCCGGGTCGCGCATCAATAGATGCACGAGCCGGTCGATCAGGAGCCGCGTCTTTCCCGTGCCCGCGCCCGCCGTGACCACGACGTTGCGGTCGAAGGTCGTCGCGGCGCGCTCGCGCTCCAAAGAGTCGGGCAAGTCAATCGTCATTGATTTCCGCCTTCTTCAGGTTCAGGTGCGTCTTGCTCCTGGGATCTCTTTCACCGCGCCACAGCGTTGGACGGTGGTTTCTGCGGCAGGCCTCGGACACCTCGCAGTAGCGGCAGTGATCGGCCGGCTGGATGAAGAAGAAACCGCGGCGGATCGAATCCGCGAGGAAGGCGACGGTTTCTTTCAGGGCGGCGCCGGAGACGCCGTCCCAGACATCTCCGCGCAGGCTTTCCACGACGAGCGGTCCCTCGGGCCACTCAGGCGCGAGAAAATAAAAAGCCGCGTCGATCGAAGCTGCGGCGCGGCCGGAAGCTTCGGCCTGTTGCCGTCCCAGAAGCAGATAAAACGGCAATTGGAGCCTGAGGCCGCGGAGCGCCGAGCGCAGAAGATCCCTGTCCGCGGCGTGCCGGGCTTTGGCGGATTTGAGCTTATAGTCGACGACGCGATAACGATTTTCCACCGGCTGATAGTCGATCCGGTCCATGCGGCCGCGGAACGTGAGCCCGCCCAATGGGGCGGGCCAGCTCTCGGGCAGCCGCACGGCGGCGTCGCATTCCAGAGCCCAGGGCACATATCCCGAAGCTTGCAACTCTTCGAGATCGCGGGCGACCGTTTGTTCGAGGAGCGCCGCGACAAGTTCCTTGCGGATCTGCCAGGCTAGCGGATAGCCGACGGGATTATTCTCGGCGAACTCGCGGAAAATTTTTTCGCTCACGGCCTGCAGAATCGCTGTAGCATCTATGGATGTTTTGTTGGAAAAAAAATTGTGGTCGGTGAGTTCCTGGTAGAAGGATCTCAGAATTGCATGGACGATCTGTCCCTCGTCGGCCGCGCCCGGACCCGCCACGTCTTCCGGCCGTTCGAGCCGCTCGAGGCCGAGCAGATTGCGGGCGAAAAACTGGAAGGGGCAGCGCGCGTACGCTTCCAGCGCCGTCGGCGAGAGTCCTTCGCCGGCGACGCGCTTCCAGTAATCGGCGAGCGGACCGACGACGCCGTCGTGTTCGCCCAGGCCGGCGGTGATCGTTTCCAAGCGCCGGATCACTTCACTGCCGCGGGCATAGAGGGTGGGCGACGGCAGGCCGCGCAGGCCACGCAAGGAAAGATGGAGGAGCGGCATCGGGTCCTCAGCCGCGAGGACCAGGCGGATCGCCAGCTCGCCAGGAGGGACGAATTCATTGCGGCTGAAAGGCTCGAGCTTCGACTTTTCGACGACGCCGCGCGGGACTGCGAGGGTTCTTAATTTTTCTTGGCCCACGGCGCGTTCGAGCTCGTCGAGATACCATGAACGCGCGAGCGGCCTGCCGCTCTCGTCGTTTCGCTGGTAAAGACAATAGAGTTTTTCTCCGGCGGCGCCGACCAGCAACGTAAACAGGAGCCTCTCTTCGTCGAAGCCGCCGAGCTTCGTCGCCACCTTATATCCGAGGACGGTTTCGAGCAGTTCGCGCTCGCGATCGCGCAGAAACGCGTCTTCGCGAATCGTCCGGGGAAAGATTCCTTCGTTGAGACCTACGATGAATAGCGCGCGGAAAGAAATTCCCCGGGCCGCCATCGCGTCCAGGACCGCGACTCCTCGCGCGTTGCTTTCAGCGACGGGAAGAACGGCGCGCTCGAGCCAATGCTGATAGGTTTCGAGAAAATGGCTCAGCGAAACCTTGTCGTTGACCGCGTCGAGCACGGAAAGCCGGTCGAGGGTCTTGTCGATCAGCTCGGCCGCCTCAAGTCCGGAGGAGCTTTGCGTCCAGTCCACGCTGAGCCATTTTTTTTGCAGATTCTTCCACGACTCGACGTAGCCGCTCCACGCGGCTTCTTCGGGCAAACTCTCCAGGTCGCCGGAGAGCTCGGCGAAAAGGCGCCATAGCGTCCGGACCTGCTCCGCCGGCACCGCCGGGTTTTTCCGCGCGCCGTCGTCTTCCCTGTCTTCGGCCAGGAAGATGTCCCGCGCGAGATATTTTTCCAGCCGCCGCCATTCTTCGATCCCCTTGCCGATGCCGAGCCGGCGGGTGGCGAGATCCCAAAGATCGGTTCGATGCGAACGGCTGCGGTCGAAAAAGGGCGAATCGAACAGGTCGATCACCTGAGAGCGGAGATAACCCTTCAAACGGAGATTGACGAGCAGCAGCGCCGCCTTGGCCAGCGGATGGCCGACGAGCGGCTCCTCGGCGGAGGTGCCGATCGGAATCGAATGCTCGGCGAAGATCTCCTTGATCCACGGGAGATAGGGATCAAGCGTGCGGCCGACGACGCCGATCTGGTCGAAGGAGAACTTTTCGTCGGCGACGAGCCGGAGGATTTCTTTCGCCGCGGCGTCGATCTCTTCGCGCCCGCTGAAGCAGCTCGCCACCTTAACGGGGAAACCATCGATCGTTGGACGCGGCCGGTCCGCGCCCTCGGTAAAAAGAAAGTGCGAGACATGGCGCGCGTCCCGCTCGGAGGCCGTCAGGTTGCGGATCTCGGAGCCGCCGTCGGCCAGGCCGTGCACGTATCTTTCATAAAACCGCTCGGCGAAAGTCCACGCCGGATGTTTCGGCCGGCCGTAAACGAGCGGGAAAAAAAGCGTGACCGGATATTGGCGCGCGATCGATTGAAAAAGATCGAGCTGCACCTGGGTCAGGTCGTAAAAACCGTAATAGAAAATGTTTTCGAAGCGTTTCAGGTAGGCGGATTGAGGCGCCTGCTCCCGCGCCATCGCGTCCAAATCCGCGTAGTCCCGCAAGTTCCATTCTTCCGAACAAGCGAGAAAGGTCTGAAAGAGGATGAACAGCTTCTCGACCCCTTCGGTCGCTTCTTCGAACAGATCGCCTCTCGCGGCTTCGAGAGCGACGGCCGGATCGACCGTGCCGTCCTTCAAGTCTCTGAGAGTTTGCCAGAGCGCGGCGGCGCCCCCGGCCTTTTGGTCCAGGCCGGCGAACGGCGCGGCGCCCGGCAGCCGCGCGCGGATGATCTGCCGCAAGATCTCTTCGAGGAGCGAATTGTCCTGAAGCGGCGGCAGCTCAGCGCCGTGCCGCTCCTCCCAAAGACGGAGCGAGAGCTGGTAGAAAGTCAGCAGGTGAAGGTTCAACAGGTTCAACCCGCGCTCGCGGGCCAACAGAACTTTGAGCCGGCGCCTGAGCGAGTCGGAGGGGACGAGAATCAGAAGGGGAGAGAGAGGCGCTTCGTTTTTGTGACGCAGAGTCTCTTCGACCAGAGCGTCTTCGAGGAAAGGATGGAAGGGCCCGAGGATGATTTCCATGATATATGGGCGAGCTTAACAACAATGTCCGGCACGGTCAAAGATTTTTAGCCGGTGAATTCGATTCAACAGCATGTTCGTGTAGGGGCAGGCCTCTGTGCCTGTCCCAATTTCGGGCGACCACGGGGGGTCGCCCCTACAAATCTTTATGAAACCGGACCGCTACCGAAGTTGCAAATGTACGGGCAAAGCTTTAAACACAGAGAAAGAAGTTCTCCATGTCGCTTCGTCGAAAACTCTCCCGCCGAATCTTTCTATTTTTTTTCTGTCTCGTCCTTGCCGCGCCGTCTTACTCTCTCGCGCAACAGGGGAGCGTCGTCTCGGATAACGAGTACGCGACGAAAGCCGGCATGGAGATTCTCAAGGCGGGCGGCAACGCGGTCGATGCCGCGGTCGCGACCGCCTTCGCCCTGGCGGTCGTCGATCAGTCCGCCTCCGGCCTGGGCGGTGGCGGCTTCATGGTGATCTATCAGGCGAAAGACAAGAAGGCGCACGCTTTGGATTTCCGCGAGACGGCGCCGGCTGGCGCGCGCAGAGAGCAATATCTCAGGGACGGCAAACCGGTGCAGAGTTTAAGTCTCACCGGAGCGCTCGCCGTCGCCGTTCCCGGCGAGGTGGCCGGGCTTGCGGAGGCGCTGAAACGCTTCGGCACGATGCCGCTCGGCGCCGTGATGGCGCCGGCGATCCGCTACGCGACGGAAGGATTTGTCCCGCAAACACGGCTCCGCTTCGCATTGGAAAGACAGCTCCAGAACATTCGAAAAAATCCCGAACTCGCGCGCATCCTGCTGGTCAAAGACGAGCTTCCCGGCGAGGGCGATTTGATCCGCCAGCGGGAGCTGGGCGCTAGCTTGAAGGCGATCGCCGCGGAGGGGCCGCAGGTTTTTTACGAGGGCTGGATCGGCCAGGCGATCGCGGAGCGAATGAAAAAAGAAGGCGGCGTGCTCACGCTCGAAGATCTCAAGAGCTACAAGCCCGTCTGGCGCGAGCCGCTGATCGGCCATTACCGCAAGCGGATGGTCATCACTATGCCTCCGCCGAGCTCCGGCGGCATCGCGCTCATCGAGATGCTCAATATTCTCGAAGGCTACAGGATCGGCTCGCTGCCGCACAACTCGGCGACCTATCTTCACCTGGTGGTGGAAACCTTGAAGCACGCCTTCGCCGACCGCGCTCAATATCTCGGCGATCCCGACTTCGTCCAGGTCCCGACCGAGAAGCTCCTCTCCAAGGAGTACGCCTCCTCGTTGCGCGGCAAAATATCGCCGGCAAAAACCTATCCGCCGAAATACTACGGACTCGCCGCTTACAAAGCCGAAAAAGGGGGGACCACCCATTTGGGCGTCGTCGATAAGGCGGGCAACGCGGTTTCGTCGAGCTTGACCATCAACACGCAGTTCGGCTCAAAAATTTTCGTGCCGGAGGCGGGGATCGTATTGAACAACGAGATGGACGATTTCGCGATTCATCCCGGGACGGGCAACGTCTTCGGATTGATCGGCGCGGACGCCAATTCGCTGCAGCCGAAAAAACGGCCGCTCAGCAGCATGACGCCGACGGTGATTCTCGAGGGCGAGAAGCCGGTGCTCGTGGTCGGCGGATCGGGCGGACCGCGCATCATCAGCGCCACTCTCCAGACGGTTTTAAATGTTCTCGATTTCGGCATGCCGCTGAGAAAGGCATTGGAGTCGCCGCGCGTCCATCATCAATGGATACCCGATGAGATCGGCGTGGAAAGCAAGATTCCGCCCGCTACGCGGAAGTCGCTCGAACGACTCGGACACAAGGTGCAGGAGAAAAACTCGCTTGGCCTGGCGGCGGCGATCGCCGTCAAAGGGTCCAAAGTTACCCCGCAGCCCGATCCGAGAAGAGAAGAAAACGCGCCTGGCGAACGGAAATGAAGCGCCCGAAAATCAAGCTCGGCGGCGCGCGCGGCGCGCCCGGATCGCGCGAAAAATCGTCCAGCCGAGCGAGAGCCAGTTGCCCAACCTGCGAAACTTGGTCCGCCGGCTGCCGAGATAAGCGGTGACGCCCACAAGGGCGCTCGGACTGGCTTTGATTTTTTGCACGAGTCCCATGGCGAGACGGGTCCATTTGAGCGACTGAGCCAGGTGCTCGTAGCTCTCGGCCAGCCGCTCTCTCTGGCCGCCCGATCGAACGATCAAGCTCTCGCGACGGCGCGCCAGTTCGGCCAATTTGTTGCTCACGTGCCGGACCTCAGCCGTTCGCGGTCCTTGGCGAATTCGGAAATCGTCGCCGCAAGGAATTTCTGCGGGGCGGCCGCCTTGCTGCGCAGAACGAGGCCCACGGCGAGTCCAACGATCAGATACAAAGCGGTCAGTCCTCCCAGGACGAGGAGCCGGTGGTTATCCCAAAAAACAACCACGATGAAAATATTCAGGAGAATCAGCCCGACGCTGAAACAGAAGAGGGAAATCGTCGCCAGCACGAGCATCCGCTTGAGCCGCTCCATCTCCTCTTCCATCTCGGTCGAAGCGAGCTCGATCCGCGTGTGCAACAGCGCGGTCAAGTCCGTTATCACCGCCCGGAGCGAGTCGAAAATTCCCGGCTCGCGGACTGCGCCCGTTTCGCTGACTTCGTCGGCCATGGTCGGAAAATCTAATCGCGGCGGATGAGAAGACCGAGCACTAGGCCGACGCCGGCCGCGATGGCGACGGCGCTCCAGGGATTTTTCTGCACGTAATCGTTCGCCGCTTCGGCCGCGTCCCTGGTCTTGTCGTATAAAATATCTTCGGCGTCCGCCAGCGTCTCCTTCCCCTCTTTGAGACGCTCTTCGATGCGCCGCCTGACCGCCGCGACCTGCTCGCCGGCCTGGCTGGCGGTCGCCCTGAGCAGCTCCTCGGCGTCGTCGATGAGAGCTTTCAGGTCCGAAACCAATTTGTCCGCTGACCCATCCATTTTTCGACCTCCTTTCTTTATCCATGGTTATGATAGTGGCGGCCGGGCGCACAATCAAGGAGCGGTCTGTAAAAGTAAGGATGAAGCCCGCCCTCAAAGAGTTGACTTCACGCGTCCGGTAACCTATACATTCAACCAGTTTCCTGCCCTTTTTCCGTCATCAAGGAGGAGAGAACGATGAAGCGATCCAAGCCGGTTCTTACCCTTTGCGCGCTGCTTGCCCTCGTCTGTTTTCTGCCCGACGTTTCCCGCGCGGCCCAGGCCGATCCGCAAGCGAAGCTGATTGAGGGCGCGAAAAAGGAAGGCGAAATGGTGTGGTACACGACTACGACGCTCGATCAGAGCCAGCAGGTCGTCCAAGCGTTTCAGAAAAAATATCCCTTCATCAAGGCCACGCTCTTCCGCACGGGCGGCGGGCCGATGCTCAACAAGATCCTGACCGAGGACCGCGGCGGACTGAATGCCTGGGACGTGCTCGTGGGCAGGGGAGAGATGGTCTTGCCGCTGCGCGACAGAAAGCTTCTCGGCGCCTATATTTCACCGGAAAGGAAGGGGATCTACCCGGATCTTGCGGATAAAAGAGGTATTTGGACAGCCTGGTACGTCAATGCCTATGTGCTCGGCTGGAACACCAAACTGGTTAAAAAGGAGGATGTGCCCAAAACCTACGAGGCGCTTCTCAATCCCAAGTGGAAGGGAGGGCAGATATCGGTAGATAACGAAGCCTACGGCATGCTCCAGGGTCTCATCGGCATATGGGGAAAGGAAAAAGCAGTCGCGTACTTCAAGCGACTCGCGGCGCTGGACCCGGTTCCCAAGCGGGGAAATACGGAAAGGGTCCAACTCGCCGTCGCCGGCGAATATCCGCTGATCATCGCCTACAATCAAACGATCGAGCGTATGGTTCAAAGAAAAGCGCCGATCGATTGGCTGCCGCTCGAACCTGCGGTGGTTCAGGTCAATCCCGCGATGCTGGCGGCCAAGGCGCCCCATCCGAACTCCTCGCGGCTCTTCATGGATTTTATTCTCTCCAAGGATGGGGGGGAAATGCTCAGGAGCTTTCAGCGCATCCCGGTGCGCACGGACGTGGAGCCGGATCCGCCGCGGCTTTTTAGAGGCTACAAGAGGGTGATCGAGAGTCCCGAAGGCTACAAGGACTTCGACGAGACGGTGAAGCTGTATCTGGAAATCTTCAAATTGCGGTAGGCAATCTGGGTTGAATGTCCCCGAATGTAGGGGCGTGATTCATCACGCCCCTATTAATCACGTGCGGATTTACCGAGGGGCGCAATGAATTGCGCCCCTACAAAGACAGTGCCCGCAATCCACCATTAATTAAACGGATTTTTGAGCATGATCGTCTGCTCGCGGCCGGGGCCGACGGAGACGAGGATCATCTCCGCGCCGACGATCTCTTCGAGGCGGCGCACGTAGCGCTGCGCGTTCTTCGGCAGATCGGCAAGCTTCTTGGCGCCGGAGAGCGGCTCGTCCCAGCCTTCCATCTCTTCCCATACCGGTTCCGCGTTCTTTAAAACTTTCACGCTCGACGGAAAGTCGTGGTAGGTTTTGCCGCCGCTCTGATAGTCGGCGCAAATCCGGATTTTCTTAAAGCCGGTGAGCACGTCGAGCTTGGTGAGCGCGATGCCGGTCATGCCGTTGATCCTGACGGCGTGGCGCACGCCGACGGCGTCGAACCAGCCGCAGCGGCGCGGCCTCCCGGTGGTGGCGCCGAACTCGTCGCCTTCCTGCTTGAGACGCTCTCCCTCCGGACCTTTCAGCTCGGTCGGAAACGGGCCGCTGCCGACGCGCGTCGTGTAGGCCTTCGATAGTCCGATGACTTCTTGGATGTGACGCGGGCCGATGCCGGCGCCCGTGCAGACGCCGCCGATGACCGTGTTCGAAGACGTGACGTAAGGATAAGTTCCGTGGTCCACGTCGAGGAGCGTGCCTTGCGCGCCTTCGAAGAGGACTTTTTTCCCGGCCTTGATCTCGCGGTCGAGCAGCACGCCGGTGTCGGCGATATATTTTTCCAGCTCGTCGCCGAAACCCCGGTAGGAATCGTAGATCTCGTCGTAATCCAGAGTTTTTTCTTTCAGGATGGCCTTGAGATAAATGTTTTTTTCTTCGATGTTGCGGCGGAGCTTGTCGCGGAAGGTCGTGCCGTCGAGCAGATCGACGAAGCGGATGCCGGTGCGCGCGACTTTATCTTCGTAGGCCGGTCCGATGCCGCGCCCGGTGGTGCCGATTTTTCCTTTGCCGCGGAGTCTTTCGCGCGCCTGATCGATCGACTTGTGGTAGGGCATGATTAGGTGCGCCTCCTCGCTGATCTTGAGCAGCGAGTCGTCGAGCAGGTGGCCTTTGGCCCTGAGCGCGCGGACCTCTTCCAGCAGCACTTCCGGATCGACCACGACGCCGTTGCCGATCACGCAGAGCTTGTCCGGATGAAGCGCGCCGGAAGGAACGAGGTGGAGAACGGTCTTCTCGCCGTTGACCACGAGCGTGTGGCCGGCGTTGTTGCCGCCCTGAAAGCGGACGACGATGTCGGCGTCGAGGGTGAAGAGATCGACGATCTTGCCTTTGCCCTCGTCTCCCCACTGCGCGCCGATGACAGCGACGTTGGCCATTTAGATAGCTCTCAGCGGTCAGCTCTCAGCCATCAGCCGGAACTCGGAAGCTGAAAGCTGATTGCTGACAGCTTCTTGGCTGCTTCACAACTTTACCAGCTGCGCGGTGACGATGTTCGGCAGGTTGCGCAGCGCCTCCATAGTATCTTTGGGCACGTCGCCGTCGACGTGAACGCAGGAGATCGCCATCCCGCCGACTTTCTCGCGGCCCAGCTCCATACCCGCGATATTGATCCCTTTCTCGCCGAGGAGCGTGCCGACCGCGCCGACCACTCCCGGGACGTCGCGGTTGTGAAGAATGAGCAGATAGCCTTCGGGCACGGCTTCGAGGTAAAAGCTGTTGATCTTCACTATCCGTGGATGCTTGGCGCCGAAGACGGCGCCCTCGACCTCGAACTCTTTGTCGTGGTCTTTGACCTTGACGCTGATCGAGCTGGCGAAGTCGCTGGCGCGGCTGCTCTTGGACTCCACGACCTTGATGCCGCGCTCGCGCGCGACCAGCGGCGCGTTGACGTAGTTGACGCTCGATTCCATCACCGGCGTGAGGATACCTTTCAGCACCGCGAGCGTCAGCGGCGCCACGTCGTACTGCGTGACCTCGCCGGCGTATTCGATCTGCACCTCTTTGGGGAGCACCGAGAGGAGCTGCACCTGAAGGCTGCCGAGCTTTTCTCCGAGCGTGAGATAAGGGCGGAGGGAATTCAACAGCTCGGGACTTACCGAGGGCATGTTCACCGCGTAGCGGATCACGCCGCGCGCCAGGAAGTCGACCATCTGCTCGGCGACCGCGATCGCGACGTTGAGCTGTGCCTCGTCCGTGGACGCGCCGAGATGCGGCGTGGTGATGACCTGGTCCATCTTTATCAGCGGATGATCGGGAGGCGGCGGCTCCTCGACGTAGACGTCGAGTGCGGCGCCCGCGACTTTGCCCCGGCGGATCGCTTCGGCGAGGTCGTTCTCGTCGACGATGCCGCCGCGCGCGCAGTTGATGATGCGCACGCCGTTCTTCATCTTGCCGAAGGCTTTCTTGTTGATCAGGCCGCGGGTCTCGGCGGTAAGCGGCACGTGGACGGTGATAAAATCCGCGCGCGCGTAGATCTCGTCGAGACTTACCATCTCGACGCCCATGCGGGCGGCACTGTCCGGCTGAACGTAGGGGTCGTAGGCGATGACTTTCATTCTGAAGCCCAGCGCCCGTTCGGCGACGATGCGGCCGACGTTGCCCATGCCGATCAAGCCGAGAGTTTTGTTGCAGATCTCGACGCCGACGAACTTTTCCCGGCTCCACTTCCCCGATTTGAGCGAGGCGACCGCCTGCGGGATGTGGCGCGCGAGCGCAAGCATGAGCGAGATCGTGTGCTCGCCGGTGGTGACGTTGTTGCCGCCCGGCGTGTTCATCACCACGATGCCCTTTTTGCTTGCGGCGGCGACGTCGATGTTCTCGACGCCGATGCCGGCGCGGCCGATGACTTTGAGATTGTCGGCGGTCTCGAGGATGTCTTCGGTCACCTTGGTGCCGCTTCTCAGCACCCAGCCGTGATAATTCTTGATGATCGGTTTGATCTCCGGCGGCTTGATTCCGACCTTGAGATCGACCTTGAATCCCGGCGTGCGCTCGAAGACCTCCAAGCCCTGCGAGGCGAGAGGGTCGGTCACCAATATCTTCGTCTGTTCCACTTGTCTTTTCGGTTCCACCCTCTCCCTAACCCTCTCCCCTAGGGAGAGGGAAGGGTGAGGGTTTTATTCCAGCGTCTCCATGAGAACTTCCTGAGCGGCAGCGACCCCCTGTCCGAATTCCACCGGCGCGCCGAACTTTTTGAGCCCCATTTCCAGCGCGCCGATCGCGACCAGAACGTCGAAGGCCCCCATGTAACCCACGTGAGCAATGCGGATGGCTTTCCCCCGCAGTTGATCCTGCCCTTCGGCGAAGGTGATCTGCATCCGGTCGCGGAAATAGTCGAGCAGCTTGTCGGCGTTCAATCCCTCCGGCATCCAGATTCCGGTCGCCGCCGGGCTGGGACTCTCCAGCGCAAGGAGCTTGAGGCCGAGCGCCGTCGCCGCGGCGCGCGTCGCGCGGCCCATGCGATCGTGACGCGCGTACACGCGCTCCAGCCCTTCTTTCCGCATCAGTTCGAGCGACGCGCGGAGGCCGAAGATGAGCGACACCGCCGGCGTGAACGCCGCCGAACCTTTTTGCTGATTTTTTCGTTCGAGCGCCAAATTAAAATAAAACCGGGGCAGCTTCGCCTTCGCGGTTCTTGCCCACGCGCGCTCGCTGAGCGCGATGAAGCCGAGCCCCGGCGGCAGCATCATCGCTTTCTGCGAGCCGGTGACCAACGCATCGACGCCCCATTCATCCATAGCGACTCTTTTGACGCCGACGGCGGTGACGCCGTCCACGATTAAAAGCGGGCCGTTCTTCGTGAGCTTCGCGATCTTTTCTACCGGGTGCCAGGTCGTGGTCGAAGTCTCGCTCGCCTGCACCAAGACCGCCTGGATGTCGGGATGGGCCTTGAGGCTCTGCTCGATCGCTTCCAGCTTGACCGGTTTTCCCCATTCGACTTTGAGATCGATCGGTTGCAGACCGAAGGCTTTGGTGATCTCCAGCCAGCGCTCGCCGAACTTTCCGCCGTTCACGACCAGGATTTTTTCTCCCGGCGAGAACAAATTCGAGACGGCCGCTTCCATCGCGCCGGTGCCGGAGGAGGCCAGGATCAAGACGTCGTTCTTGGTGCCGAAAATTTCTTTGAGCCCTTCTCTTACCTCCAAAAAAATCTTGCCGAACTGCGGCGTCCGGTGATGGATCATCGTCTCCGCCATCGCCAGCGCGACCTCGTTGGGAATGGGCGTGGGACCGGGCGCAAGTAGATATTGTTTAATCATTTGAAAGCTCTTTAGCCGTCAGCGGTCAGCTATCAGCCGGAACATTTTCAAGTCTAGACAATAAAAAACCTGGATTCTTATATGTATCCATATAAGAGACCCAGGCGTTCGGCCGTCTTAGGTTTTGCACTCCCTCGTGGTTAATTCCACGTACGCCAGTCGCGCAAACCGACGGTCTTTACCTATCTTAGACGGTTTCGTTTGTCAACGGAG
>DASXUF010000100.1 GCA_036504975.1 Candidatus Binatia bacterium
GCGGCGCCCGCGAGAACAACTCCTCAACGTCTTGAATTCGATTTCACTCAGCTCAATCGCTTGTGCTATTCGCATGAAACTTTCCCCCTGAAATTTAGACGAAGGGTAAGTTCCATTAATTCAGAGACACTACACTAGTTGCTTGACGCAAAAGAGGAGGGGAAGAAGAAAAAGCCTGCTCGCTCATGGGTCGATGTCGAAGGTGAAGATTCGGCCCTGGGATTTCGTCCAGCTCGTGCAACATATGGAAGCTGATTCCACCCCCTTGCTAGTTGCAAAAGAAAGTCATATTAGACGGGCGAGTTTAGCGGCAGGAGGTTGAAATGAAAACGGCAATACTTGTCGTGATCGTTCTCGGCATTCTCTTGCACCCGGGATTTCGCGGGCATGTTGATGCCCAGACTCCGTACTATCAAGGCAAGACCATCCGACTCGTCCAGGGGCGCGAGCCGGGCGGCTCGGGCGACATACGCTCGCGAGCGGTGATGCCCTATCTCAAGAAATACATTCCGGGAAACCCCACGATCGTGACCGAGTTCATGCCGGGCGCCGGCGGGCGCAAGGCGGCCAACTTCCTTTTTAACGCGCGCCCGGACGGCCTCACCATCGGACACGTCAGCAGCGGTATTTTCACCAGCGCCGTCCTGGGGGAGACCGGCATAGAATACGACGTCGATAAATTTCATTGGCTCGGATCGACCGACAGCGCTTTTCACTACGCTTTTTTCACTCGCAAAGAGTTGGGGCTGAGCAATATAGAAAAGCTGCAGGCCCACTCCGGGCTTAGAATCGGCGCAACGACCATGGGCCATACTACGTATACTTACGGTCGCGCCTTTGCCTGGCTACTCGGCCTCAAAGATCCCAGGTTTGTCCTGGGCTATGCGTCCCTGGAAGTCGACGTCGCCATGGCGAGCGGCGAGGTCGACGCGCGCAGCAACAATACCGCCGAGGTGATCCGGCGAAACCCCGATGCCGTGAAAAAAGGGATGTTCGATTTTCCGGCCGTTATGAAAATACCCAGGGAAGACAAGGAGCCGGAGTTCGATCATGTCCGCGAGATCGACACGTTCGTGAAATCGGAGCGGGAGCGGCGGTACCTGGCCTTGACGCGCGCCACGAGAAGCGTGGGAACGCCCTACCTTCTTCCCCCGGCCACGCCCAAAGAGCTGGTGCAAGTTCTGCGCGACGCGATGAAGAGAACCTTTCAAGACTCCGAGTTCCAGAAGGAATTCAAGAAGCTGACCGGAGACGATGCCAGTCCCATGATGCCGGAGACACAAACCGAAACCATAAGGACGGTGCCGCGCGACGTGGAGACGATCGAGCTCTTCAAAACGATCAACGGCAACAATCCTTTGCCGCCCCGCTGAAAAGGAGAAGGAACATGGTTGACTGGCCGCCAACGATAGACGCCGACGGGCATGTGCTGGAACGCCAACAGGACATCCGCAAATATCTGGAACCGCCGTGGAACCGCCGCAACACCGGCCTCTGGCCGTCCGATCAGCCCTTCGACACGGAGCTCTTCGACACCCTCGGCTACCCCGGCTACGACCGCGGCATGAGCCCGGCCCAGCAGGTCGAGACCTGGCTCAAGATCATGGACGAATACAACATCGAGGAGGCGGTGCTCTTCCCGACCGGCTCCGGCAACATCCCGAAGCTGCGCGAGCCCGAGTTTTGCGTCGCCGCCTGCCGCGCCGCCAACGACCACTTCGCCAAAGAGTACAACGCGCTCTCCGACCGCATCCATTGCGTGGGCGTGCTGCCGCTCAAGTGGCCGCACGAGGCGGCCAAGGAACTCAGCCGGGCCGTCACCGAACTGGGCCTGGTGAGCTTCGAGCTGCTTTCCATGGGTTTGCCCACGGCGCTCGGCGATCCGATGTACGACCCGCTCTATGAAGTGGCCGAGCGGCTCGATGTCCCGCTCTCCGTCCACGGCAACCGCAGCTCTTCGCACGAGGTCGGCGCGGGCGCGCTCAGAACCTTCGCCGAGGTCCACACCTACACCTTCCCGGTCGGCATCTTTCTCCACTTCACCAGCATGATTTTCCAGGGCGTGCCGGTCCGCTTCCCCAAGCTGCGCCTCGCCTTTCTCGAGATCGGCGCGAGCTGGCTACCGTACTGGCTCGACCGCATGGACGAGCACTGGGAATTGCGCGGCGAATTCGAGGCGCCGCATCTGAAGAAAAAACCCAGCGAGGTGGTGCGCGAGTCGCCTGTCTACTTCAGCCTCGAGGCCGAGGAGCGGCTCCTGCCCCAGACCATCGAGTATCTCGGCGACGGTCACTTCCTCTACGCCTCGGACATCCCGCACTGGGACGGGGAGTTTCCCAAGAACCTCAAATACCTGTGGAACCATCCCAACCTTTCGCGGGAGACCAAGGAGAAGATCGCCTACCACAACGGGAGGGAGTATTTCCAACTAAAGCGTCCGGCCCCGGCGGAGGCCATCCGGAAAGCGAAGTGAGACGACGAAGGTTGTTGGGAAAGGGTTTGCGAATGAAAACTCGTTCGGCGCGAGCGCCATTCCTTCTCGCAATCTCGTTGTTTGCCGGCGTGCTGGCGGAGTCAACGCCCGCCTGGGCGGCGGCCAAGATGCCGCTCCGCGTGGCGTACAGCTCGATCTCGGGCTCCGCGATCGTGCCTTTCATCGCTCTCGACAAGGGCCTCTTCGCCGAATACGGCCTCGACGTCGAGCTGATCTACGTTGCCGGCTCTCAGGCGATGCAGTCTCTGCTCAGCGGCACGACGCCGATCGGCATCCAGGGCATCGAGCCGGTTTTTCGCGTGAACGCTCAGGGAGGCGACACCGTCATGATCCTTGGACTGGTGACCAAGCCGCCGTTCTCGATCATCGTGCGTCCCGAAATCAAAGACTACCGGGAACTCAGAGGCAAGCCGATGGGCGTCACCCGCTACGGCTCGTCGACCGATTTGCTGCTGCGTCTCACTCTGGACAAGTGGGGCTTCAAGCCGGAGACCGACGTGCCTATTTTGCAGATGGGCGGCGTGCCGCCGATTCTGGCGGGAATGCAGTCGAAAAAAATCTTCGGCGGACCGCTGTCGCTGCCCACCCTGGCGAGGGCCAAGCAGGAAGGGTTTCGCGAGCTGGCGGACCTCGCCGATTTGATTCCCGAGTACCAGGTCGCGGGCGTCGTCACGCGGCGCGCCTTCATCAAACAGAATACCGAGGCGGTCCGCGGCTTCGTCAAGGCGATCAGCCAGGCGACGGCGGTTTTCAGGAACGACGCCGGCGCCGTGAAAAAGGTCATGCGGGAGCGGCTCAAGATCGACGACCCGGTGGTGGTCGAGGAAACGCAGAGAAATTATCCGCGCTACATGTCGAACATCCCCTACCCGAGCCGGGCGGGCATCGCCGTCATCAAAGCCTTCCTGGAGAAAAACGAGCCGGGGCTGCGCCAGCTCTCGATCGACGATCAGATCGACACGCAGTTCGTCCGCGAGCTAGAGCAGAGCGGATTTTATGACGCGCTCAAGCGCGCCAAGTGAGGGAAGTAAGACAGCGCTCTTCGATTCGATTTCCTTACGCGACTTTAGTAAACCTCAGGGCAGACGTTTCTTTCTTGCGATTCTTGACCGTCAAGAATCAAGAGGCCTGGCGCATTTCGGTTTGCCGCCGAATGAAAGCGGTGATGGTCTCGATCAGGCGCATCGTTGCCGGCTGGGCAGGCGACGGGACGATTCGGTGCTCCGGCAAGCCATCGAACGTCTCTGCCTCGATCGCTCCGCCGCGTTTGCGATAGGACGCGATGAAACGCTCCTGCATTTCCAGCGGATGATTTTTATCGTTCGCCTTCAGCAACATGAGTATGGGCGGCAGATCGACCTGCTCGTCCCGTTCGATGATCTTCTGCGGGCTGCCTTCGGCCATTGCTTCCTCTGTGCGCCAGTACTCGAGGTGCGCCTTGATGAATTCTTCGCGGTTGAACTCTTTGGCGTAGCGGAAGCGAAACAGCGGGTCGATGACCGGCCAGGCGGCGATCACATAAGCGAGGCTGGCATTGATCTCAGGATGGTTGGGTAGCAGCAGCGCCGAATATGCTGGGTGCCGCGGTCGAAGCGCGCTGAGCACGACTTGATGGCCGCCGCTGGAATTTCCGAACGCTCCCACGGCCGTCGTTCCGTTGAACTCGGCCGCATGCAGTTTGAGCCAACGAACAGCGAGGTTGATGTCGCAGATAGAAGCGGGATACCCCGCCTCCGGCGGCTGCCGGAAATCGACGGCAGCTACCAGGATGCCCCTGGCGGCCAGCGCCTGATCGATGCCGCCATTATTAGTCCGGTCGCCGTTGTGCCAGGCGCCGCCGTGGACGTCGACGATGGTCGGAAAGGGTCCTTTGCCTTTGGGTTGATAGACGCGAGCCAGCCACGGCTTGCCCGCCAGGGACTGATACTCGGCGTCCCGCACGTCTACATCGAATTTGCCGTTGGCTTCCATGCCGGCAATCTACAGCCGCGAACGTCGATCTGCAAGTGGGGAAAGCGCTGCCGTTCTGGATCGAGACCTTTCCCTTGAGCGCGCCGGCTAGTCGCGCAACGCGGGCCATTCGCTCAGCAACCTCCCATAGCCCGGCATAGGATAGGCGAGCTTGAGTTTGGAGAGGAGGTACCAAAGCATCGCCGGATTGCTCGCGATCACCGTCATCCCGAGCTCTCTTTCGAGCCGCTCCAGAACCTTGATTGGGTCGAGCACGGCGCCCTGAAAATAAACGGCGTCGACTTTGGCGACGGCGCCGATACTCTTCTTCGTCAACTCGAACACTTCATCGGGGCCCATGCGCTTGGGCACGCCAAGCTCCTCGAATGGATGCGGCGCGACCGCCGACACGCCGGCATTTTCCAGGTGCCGGCAGATCAAGTCATTCAAGCGAGCGTCGAAAGGAGTGAGCAACAGAACCCGCTTCGCCGAGTAGACCCTGAGCGCGGCAACAGAGGCAGTGAGCGCCGTCGTGAAAGGAATCGGCAGCGCCGCCTCGAGAGCTCCGTAAAGCCCGGGGTTCAGAACCTCCGTCGGCGCGGCAGTAACGATTACGCCCTTCCAATCAAGCTCCTCCGCCAGCTTCTTGACTCTCCGAACTATAGTTTCCCTCTTGTCCGCGATTTCATACAGACTCTCTCCGTAAAGACCCAAGCCGTGAAAATCGATCCGGACGTCATGGGGAATGAGCGGCGTGAAGCTGCGGTAGTGCGGCATCGAGCTTTTGCCGGCGCTGACAAACCCGATCCTTGCTTTTATCGTTTCAGCCACGGACGAATCTCCCTGAAGAATCAGCGATGCAGCGATAGAAGCAGTCTAACAGAGTAGCTTGAGAGTATCATCCGATATTTAGCACCATGCATTTCGCGCTTCCCCCGGCCTTGATAAACTCATCGAGCGGGGTTTCGAGCACCGTAAAACCCAGGCTTTGCAACTTTTCACGCACTTGGGGACAACCCTCGTTCATCACAATCCCCTTGCCGGCAACGATCGCGTTGCACGCGAATCGCTGCGCCTCCTCGACCGCGACAGGAATGAGCTCCGGAATGTGGCTCTGCAAAACTTCGCGCGCATACAGATCAAACGCCGGCGGATAATAGAGCGCACGGCCCGCGCCAAGAGGACAAAAACAAGTATCAAGGTGATAGAACCAGCTATCGGTCAGTTCCAGTGACAGAACTTCACTCTCGATGATTTCGGCGACTCGCTGATGAGCGAGAATATCAGAACGAATGTGATAGCCGGCAAAACACGCATCTCCGCACCTTAACACGTCTCCTTCACCCTCGAAAAAGTGATCGCCCGCCAGCCGAACGATTTCGAACCCACGATGACGAAACCATTCGACGAAATATTGAACCTCGCCACGCCTCTCATTGTGGCGAAAGTTGCTCGGGATAAACTTATGCCGCCAGACGATGCCGGCGTTGGCGCTGAAAACCATGTCCGGCAGTCCGGGTATCGGATCGACAAGATTCACGCTTAGAGATAAGCGGCCCTGCAGGATTTGCCGCAAATCTGACCACTGCTCATACGCGCGCTGCCGGCTGCTCTGCCGGCTTCGGCTCATCCAGGGATTAATCTCATACTCTATGCCGTAGTAATCGGGCGGACACATCAACAGACACATCGCAGTCTCCGTGTACAGCGGTAGAGGATCATTTATGCTGCGTCTATCGTGTTGTTTTTCTGCGTTAGGTACTGAGAGAGCTCGCGCAAAAAAGGTTCGACGTCGGTCACCAGACCGATCGCCTGAAAGGTTCCCCGATCGCTGAGTTTGGTTACGACGGCGGGATTGATATCTACGCAGACCGTCTTGACGGTGGCCGGAAGAAGATTGCCCGTCGCGATCGCATGCAGCGTCGTAGCCATCATTAAGGCAAAACTCACGTCGCGTATTTTCTCACGCATCAGATCTTGGGCCTTAAGCGTATCGGTGATTACGTCCGGAAGTGGTCCGTCGTCGCGGATGGAACCTGCAAGGACAAAATCGACGCCCTTTTTGACACAGGTGTAAAATATACCGCTTTGCACCAGCCCCTGTTCCACAGCTTGCCTGATTCCGCCCGCCTTTCTTATCGTGTTGATCGCCCTGAGATGATGCTCGTGACCTTCTGTGGCACGGATGTTCTTATCCAAATAAACGCCCAACGAAGTACCGTAGAGGGCGTTTTCAATATCGTGCACCGCCAAGCCATTTCCGGCGAAAAGAACTTGGACAAAGTCATTTTCGATCAGGTCGATGAGATGCCGCGACGCGCCTGTGTGCACGAGTCCGGGACCGGCCACGACCAGAATACGGCCATGTTCCGCTCGCGTCCGGTTCATGGACACCGCGATCTCGCGGATCAGCAATCCCTTCGGCTGCTCGGTAGACACGGAACTGGACATAAACTCGAACGGCTCCCGGGGCACGCGCCGCTCCATGGGCACAATCTTCACTCCAGTATGGCCGACCACGATGATCTCGCCTTGCCTCACTTGATGCATGGGAACAGTCTCGGCGCGCCGGGTTTCCAGGTTCAGCCGGATGCCGCAATCCATCTCAGGGTGTTCAACTTCGAGCCACTGTTCATTCAATCGAATCCAGGTCGGTAAATTCGTTGTCGCGTAAAAATGATCCGGAAAAATTCCGTCACCGGGCGCTTCTTCATACTGAACGGCCTCTTCTTCCGCTTCCACGGGCAAGGCGCCGTGCTCTTTTACCTTGGCCAATATTTGCTCGAGTAACTCTTGCGTTGGAGCATCGATCTGAATGCGTGCCGCGCTGCGATCGGCGCGGCGATGTCCGATATGAACATCGAGAATTTCGAACTCAGCGCCCATATTGATGATGAGATCGAGGACCTTGGGGAGGATCAGTGAATCAATGATATGACCGGAAATCTGAACGATGCTCCGCGCCATACGCACCTCTCATTTAAAGCTATTCTACCAACTAGCTCAGGCGACACAACATGAAGGGCGACGCGCTTCGGGTCTGGCATGGACAGACTGTTGAAAAAGTCCTACTCGTGCTTCGACAAGCTCAGCACGAACGGAAATTACTCAACGATTCCAATACTAGGTCCGTTCGTCCTGAGGCTCTCGAAGGGTGAACGGGGTTTTTCAACAGTCTGTGGATATCTAAACAATTGGAGAATCGCGGGATGAGCGGTGTCGCTGTGCCGGTTCCGCAGGAAAATCTAAAATCGAAATTCAAACTCCGAATTTAAGCTAATTCGTAGAGAAACACTTTCGGTTCGTTGGGCCGGACCGAGGCGGAAGATGCGTGGGCCAGGAAGGTGATGCGTTTTGCGGTGTGCTTGTTGCCGAATTGATCGATAAACGCCACGGAGCGCGGTGTAAAAGATTCAAAGGAATCCCGGACGGGCGGATAGACCCAGAAATCGAAAGTTAAATCCCGCGTCTCATTGGGCTCGATATCGAAGGCCCCGTAGATGTTCTCAGGCATCGACCCCGACACCATCACCGTTCCGGAAATGCGTTTTCGCCCGAGAAAGCCGTAGCGAAGCTCGGCTCGCGTGACGCGGGCCGGCACCGGCGAAACGTTCGTCGCGCGCATGATTCCGACAACGTGCATTGTCGGACCCTCTCTCCGCTTCCCGATACGCCACCAACATTGCTCCCGGGGTTTGGCGGCGAGTTGGAGGGTTTGCTTGGGTGCTAAGAATCCTTGGTGAGGCTTTCTCTTATGCCATTCGTCGTAGGCCCAGAACAAAAATTTAACTGCGACGGCACCGGCGGCTCCAGCTAAAAACAGACCAGCTATCCAGGCAGCGCTTGTAAGGGTCGGCATAAAGTCGTGTCATGAGCAATGGTTATGCCAAGAGAATCGCCCGCGTGAGTTTGAGGAACAGGTCAAACGTTGAAATTCGCGGGTCAATTCTGGAATTTTGTTTTCGCGACCCCGAGACTAATCTCAACCACTGATTGCCGCTAAATGTCCAAGCCGCTGTTGATGTTCCCGAGATTGTAAATCGTTGGCAGGGTAGGGCGCGGATTTCTCGACCCGCGACAGATTGCCCCCCCATGTCTAATTGCTTGAGTCGTGCTACCAGAGACCGAGTCTTCACTCTAAGTGACCTTGTCACGTTTGCTCAATTGCGCAAATGCGCGAATGAGGTTTTAGTCCGAATAGACGGTTACTATCGTGAAAATGGCCGAGAAGAAAAAAGGTAGGTAAAGAACCCAGGAATATTTTCGTCCCCGGCAAATGTCCGCAACGCTGACCAGGGCGATCATCGCGAGCGCGGCGTCCACGCTCAAGCCTAGTCTGTAATGAGCGAGCGATTGATAGAACCACCCGGCATGCTCCGAGCCGAATGGGTATAGGTGTGCGGTGTCGGATCGCGCGTTAAAGAGTTCCAAGGCGGCTACCAACAGAAATACGATTGGCAGCAAACTCAAGCATGCTGCGATTGATATCCTGAACTTCAGTCGGTCACCTACCGAAGCCAGTCGCTATGATCCGGACATGTCACGTTTGCTCAATTGCGCAAATGCGCAAATGGTGCTGGGGGTGGTCATGGTACCTCGCCATGCTCATAGATTTTCCACCGGCAGGATTTTAGGCGACATTGTCGACTAAATTGACTAGGCCCAAAAAGGGTCGTTTGTTGGGTTTCACGGATTTGTGGAATAGAGTGGTCCCATGACTATTCGTTTGACAGCGGCGGCTCGCGCCTGCTTGCTCGACAGGACGCAACCCGGATCTCTCGCGCACGACGTTCTTTTAGGAGCTCCCGTTATCCGAAGGACCGGAGACCCGCTGAGCGGGTTTTACGAGGTAAACTGCAGCGATACTGACTGCCAGGAGCTGATTCGGATCGCCTCCGAGTATTGTCCCGACGCGCTGGGTGAGATCGAAGCGGAAATCAGCCGTCAGAACCGAGCATGACTATCCGGCTTTGTTGTCAAATCGGCCCGAGAGAGGCTGCCGCGTTCTAAGGGAGCCGATCGTCAATGGATCGACTTGGCGCCCGGAACCGTAACCGTGATATGCGACATCGGCAACTCCGCCGTCGCGCCGTGCCAGTGGCGCTCGCCCGCTTTAATATGCACGATGTCGCCCACTGTGATTTCGCGCTGTTCCGTTTCCGTCGCCGCCACTCCCTTGCCTGCGGTCACCAGCAAAATCTGATCGCAGTCGTGGACATGCCACCCGGTCGTCGCGCCGGCGCCGAAGTTGACGACGTTGCAGCGAAAATTTTCCGACTGGCCTTCGCCGATGACCGCTTGCCGCGTTCGGCTGACCGGTCCGCCGGTCCAGCCCGGGACGGGCGTCGCGGTGTCCATCGGTTTTTCCGGCAGCTCGCGGATTTTTAGCACGCGCATGGCTCGCCTCCTCTTCTTTCTGCGCCAGACCTACACGCGGGCGGCAAAGAGGTCAAGGCGCTCAGGAGGTTCCGACAATCGCCTTGACCTTCGACTGAGCTTCGAGACCCTTTTCTTTCATCAGCGGCAGGTACTCGGTGTTGAACCATTTTTCCAAGGCTTCAGTGTACCCGCGCCGTTCGCGCAGCCGGTCGTACCACGCGGGAACATGCGGGCGCTTGTCCCAGAGAAACTGCAATCGCAGGTGATCGAGCCGGGTTAGATACGGCGCATAGCCTATGTCGGCGAGCGAAAATTCCTTGCCCGCAAGCCACGGCTCGCCGGTTAAAGTCTCTTCCATGTCGGCGAGCAATTTATCGAACCGCTTGACGGCGTCGGCAAAGAAGCGCGATTCGACGCCTTTGGTGATGTTCTCCCAGCTTTTCTCCCGCTTGACCGGATCGGGCATTTTCTTATGGAATGCCTCCAGCGCCTCCATTCCCTGGGCTAGCTTTTGATAGCGAAATGCGATGGCCGTGCTGACGACGCTGGTTGCCGCGTGCACGCCCTCGTCGAGCTGTTTGGTCCAGAGCCGCATGCGCGCCCGGCCGGCGGCGTCCGCCGGCCGAATTTCCGGCTCGGGATAAGCGTCGTCGAGATATTCGCAGATGACAGTGGACTCGATGACGACCGTACCGTTGTCCACCAGCGTGGGAACGACGGCGTTGGGATTGAGCTTTAGATAATCCGGCTTCTGCTGATCTCCTGCGCGAAGATTCAAATGACGGCCTTCCCAGGCGAGTTTCTTTTCAGCCAGCGCAAAGCGCACCTTTTGAGCACAAACCGACATGTCGGTGTGATACAGCTCGATCATGGCTTCGCCTCCTCATGGTCTGAATTTCGCTGCATGCCGGAATCATCTCATGTTTGCGCGATTACGCAAAGGCGCCGCTGAGAACCCTCTTTCTTGGCCGGAGATATTTTCCAGAGTCTGGACTCGTGGTAAAAGAGGAACAGGAAGGGGGAAAGCATGCTCGCCCCATGGATCTGCGCGTTTATCGTTGCCGCAGTCGGCGTATTGATCGCTCCGCGCTCGGCCGCCGCGGCCGAGGCAGCGTGTCCTACTACCCTCGATCACGAATTCGCGAATCTGCGGGACGAGCCGGTCTCGCTCTGCCAGTTCAGCGGGAAGGTGCTGCTGATCGTCAACACGGCGAGCGAGTGCGGCTATACGCCGCAGTACGAGGGCTTGGAGAAACTATACCGCCGCTATCGAGAGAAAGGGTTTGCCGTTCTTGGATTCCCGGCGAACGATTTCGGCGGCCAGGAGCCGGGGTCGAACAAGCAGATCGCCGAGTTCTGCCAGGTGAATTACGGCATCACGTTCCCGATGTTCACGAAGACGTCCGTCGTCGGCGCCAACGCGAACCCGCTCTTCCGCGAGCTTGCCGCGAAGACCGGCAAGCCGCCGCGCTGGAACTTTCACAAATATCTCCTCGACCGGACGGGCCAGCCGGTCGCCGCGTTCGAAAGCGCCGTGGAACCGGCGGATCCAAAGGTCACGTCGCAGATCGAAAAACTTCTTGCGCGCTGATACTTTGCGCCACTGTCGCCGGTCAAGCCCGACCGTCGAAAGGAGATGCGTGTTTTCGATGCCGGCACTAATTGATCGTGGCGCCGATCCGCCCTTTGTCGGCGGCCCAGTAAATATAAAGAGCCTTAGCCTTGAAAAGGGAGCGGTCTACAAAACCCCAGAACCGACTATCATAACTGTGGTCTCGATTGTCGCCTAGTAAGAAGTATGCGCCTACCGGCACGACTTTCGGTCCGAAATTGGCTTGAGCGGCTGCGCTCTTTTCGTCGAACTGGTGCGTCCACGGCTCGGAAAGCTCCTGTCCGTTAACAAATACCTTCTTCCTTCTGATCTCCACTGTTTCACCTGGCAGGCCGATGACTCTCTGAATAAAGTCTTTCGATTTCTCCTCTGGAAAAATAAAAACCGCCACGTCTCCTCTGCGAGGCTCATGCTTCGCGTAATAGGTCAGATCAACAATAAGGTGGTCGCCAATCTCAAGAGTCGGCAGCATACCGCCGGATGGAATTTTGAAAGCCTTTACCGATCGCGGAAAAAATATTTCAAGAACGGTCGTAATGAGGAACGCATGGAGAAGGAAGATGCAGACATAAACCCATACCTTGTTGTATTTCTGCAATGTAATACTGCCAAGCCGTCTTGCGTTCTTTGCCGCGTCCGCCATGACAAAACCGAAAAAGACTAGGCTCACCAGTAGAAGAAAAAGCGCCCCGGAAAATGTAAGGGGCATCGTCGTCATAGACAAAACCGGAATCATTGAAAGGGAGAGCAAATAAATCACGACAGCTTTTTTTGGTTGGGCATTGTAAAGCTGGCCTAACCCCAGGACGGGGAAACTGAGTAGGGCGGCACCTACGGGGTACCGTTTCCTTGGAATAGTTTCATGTGGCAAGCCCGTGAGGCTTGACTGTGTTATCCCGGTGCCAACTTCGTTCGTAGGTTTTGACATGAATTGGTGAGCCATACTCCGCGGCATTACATTCGTCAAGCGGCGAGTTGCTCAATGAGGTTGTTCAAATTGAATACAAGAACGTTGCGTGCCGCGTGCGGGCGCGCTATGGTCCAATCAACTCATTATTGGGGAGGATTGAACATGGCCGACCCAAAACCCAACTACTCCACGCCGAGCGCGATTCGCTCGGTCACATCGTATCCCGCCCGCCGCGGCTTCAAGCAGGCCGTCGATCCCGCGCTCGACTACGTCGCCGGCGTCGAGGACGCGATCGATATCCACTGCCATGCGCACGAGGGGCAGCAGGATGCGCTCGGCGTCGCCAAGCTCGCCACGAAGAGCGGCATGAGGGGCGTGCTTTACAAGACGATCGTCGGACGAAAGGATCCGGCGGCGTCGGTTGCCGCCGTGCGCGGCAAGCTGGAATCCTGGTGCGAGGAGAACGGGTTGACCCCGGTGCATCTCTGGGCGGGCAGCTCGGTCACGCAAGGTTTTCTTTCGAAGATCGAGCCCGCGTGGTCGGCCAAGATGCTGAACGCGGGCGTCGTCGCGCTCTGGATGCCCAACAACACCTCGGCCAACACGCTCTCGATCGTCGGCGGGAAGCCCAGCGCCTGGGACAAGAGCGCCGATCCGAACGCCCATACGGAACCCTTGTCCTGGTCCGAAGCGCTCAAATACGGCCATTACCTTCTCGACGACAAGGGCGGGCTTTTACCGGAGATCGAAGAGATCTTCCGGATGGCTCGCGACCGCGCCGCGGCGATCTTTTTCGGCCATCCGACCAAGCCCGAGTTTCGCGCCATGGCGGAATTCAGCCGGAAGATCGGCTTCAAAAAAGGCGTCGTCGATCATCCCTTCAGCCCGTTCGTCGCTTTGACCATCGAGGAAATGAAGGAAGCGGCTGCGGCGGGCCTGTGGCTCAACTTCACCTACGACGAGTTGTCGCCGCTTCTCGGCATCGATCCGGCAAACATGTACAAGGCCATTCGCGCGATCGGTCCCGAGCACTGCGCGCTCTCGTCGGACGCGGGCGAGCCGCTGTTTCCCAACTCGGTGGAGTCGCTCCGTCTGCTGCGCGGCTACATGGCGGCTTTCGGCTGCACGGCGGACGAGATCCGCACAATGTGCACCGTGAACCCGTCGCTGATCGTCGGACTGAACGCGACGACAAAGCGACGGGCAAGCGCGGCATAATAGCCGATAATGTATCCGACAACGGAAAGGGAAGCGGTGGAAGCGCTCAAAGGCGACGATCCGGAGCTCGCTGCGACGGCGGAGGCGATTCTCTGGCGCATCTGGTGTCGAGCGGGCGATCCCGAAACCGAGCGGCTCTTTCGCTCCGGCATCGAAGCGATGCAGCAGCGGAAGTTAGCCGACGCGGAAGGGCTCTTCAGCCGCGTCATCGAGCTGAATCCCGGCTTTGCCGAAGGGTGGAACAAGCGGGCGACCGTGCGCTTCATGCTACGCAATTTTGCCGGTTCGATCGCCGATTGCCAGCAGACGCTGGCGCGCAACCCGAATCATTTCGGCGCCGCTTCCGGCCAGGGTCTCTGCCACTTCTCGTTGAACGAGGTTCGCGAAGCGGCGGTCTGTTTTCGCCGCGCGCTGGAAATCCATCCGCATTTGGACGCGGTCCGTCACAATCTTGCGCTGGCGGAAGCCGAAGGCGGCGGCAGCGGATATTTAAATTAAGGCGCGAGGCGCGAGCCGATAAGAAACGGCGCGTCAGCGATATTTGCCGCTTTTCAGGAGCGCCTCGATTTCATCGTGGTTGCCCAAGAACGAAACGAAAAGATCGGCGGGTCGGTCCTGGAAGATAAAACGCAATGCAATGCTGCCGCGACACTCGAATAGTTTGTTTCCCAATTTGCGAATGCCGAGGCCGCTATGAACGTGTGGTCGCCCAAAGCTTTCAATCAGCTCGCACAGCGCTAACAGGCACTCCACTCTCTCATTTTTAGGAAGCTCTCGCAGCCGGCGGAAAACGCCGGGGTCGATGGAGAGCGGCTTAGCCAATCATCTTCCTCAGCTGTTCGGCCGAGACCGTGACGAGTTTTCCCGAGCGCTTGAGCTTACGGTAGCGCGCCGTCGTTGCCTTCTCCAGGGCCTCTACCTGATCGGCCGTCGCGCCGTACTCGCGATGAGCATAATCGGTGGATTCCACTTCGACTTTACGCAGCGCGATAATGTCCGCCCCGCAGACGATCCCAACATCTTCGCCTCGAGAAGCGGCAGCCAGCCACCTGCCGAGGTTCTTCTTGGCGTCCGTAATCGTTAGAGTCTTCATATGGCTTTTATATAGTCCTTTATCGGACGTGTCAAGAACTTTTATAGGCATGATTTCTTCCAAGATTCCGCCAGAAAGGGGCGCTGGTGCGAACCGTTCATGAAGGGCTATTAGATCCCCTCGATCGGGCACACGACGTCGAGGAGGGAGGGTCTTCCCAGAGAGAGAGACCGTTTGATTGCGGGCGCGAGTTCAGGCGGCCGCTCGACTCTTTGCGCCTCGACGCCGTACGCGGCGGCGAGGGCGCACAAATCGGGGAGGCGGAGGTCGGTGCCGATGACGCGGCCGCCCCAGTGGCGGATCTGATCCCGCTTCATATTCCCGTAGGCGGAATTCCGGATCACGATGATGGAGATGGGAAGCTTCCACGCGGCGGCGGTGGCCAGCTCCTGGGTTTCGAGCATGAACGAGCCGTCGCCCGTCACGCAGGCGATCGGCCTGGCGGGGAAGGCGAGAGCGAGGCCGATCGAAGTCGCGAGTCCGGAGCCGATGGCGCGGAAGTCGCCGGAGTGGTACGCGTACGACGTTGCGATGAAGCGCCTGACGAGCTCCGTCGTCCCTCCGGCGCCGCCGACGATCGTTTCCTCACTCATGACTTCCATGAGCGCGCGATAGACGTGCCACTGGTCGATCGGGCCTGCCGCGCCGTAATCGTGCGACGCGAGCTGCTCGCGCCAGGCGCGTTTCTCGCTCGCCAGCCGCTCCAGCCGCGCGGAATGTTTTCTTCTCTCCGCTCCCTTTAGCCGATCGATCAGCTCACGCAGGACGATCTTCGCGTCGCCGACGACACCATGGCGCACCGGATAGATCTTCCCGATCTCGCCCCGGTCGCTGTCGACATGTATGATCGGCACGCCATCCGGTATTACTTTTGCGCCGTAGCCGAGGGTCAGCGCCTCGCTGAAGGTCGCTCCGACGGCGAGCACGAGATCCGACTCGAGACAAAAGGAATTGGCAAAAGGAAACGCGCCGAAGCCGAGAACGCCGAGCGAGAGAGTATGCTCTTCGGAGACGAGCCCCTTGTGCGACGGCGTCGTGGCGAACGGCGCGCCGAGAATTTCGGCGAGCTCTTTCAGCTCCTCTTCAGCGCGCGCCCAGTAGACGCCGCCGCCCGCAATGATGACCGGAGCGGCGGCGGCTTTCAGTTCCTCGGCCGCGCGCTCGACGGCGGCGGCATCCGGCGCAAGCGGGGGAGGAGGCTTCGGTACAAGCGGCGGCTCGGGAATTTCCACTTCGAGATTCTGGACGTCGCGCGGCACGCCGATGTAGACCGGACCCTTTCTTCCCGTCGTCGCCTGCCGGACCGCTTCGCGCAGGGAATCGAGGACGCTCTCGCGCTTCAACGTCACGCTCATCTTGGTGACCGGCTCGAACATCTCGCGCTGCGGGACCTCGTGCCACGAAGAGGCGCCTTTTCCCGCCTCGCGGCTCCGGACATCGGACGACAGCGCGATCAGCGGAATCGACTCCTTATATGCGTAAGCGATTCCGGTCAGGAGATTGGTCGCTCCGGCGCCGGAGGAAGCCAGGCACACTCCGAGACTTCTCGTCGCCTTGGCATAGGCCGCCGCCATGTAGGCGGCCGGGCCTTCGTGCATCGCCTGCACGAACCGGATCTCGGGATCGCCGTAGAGCGCGTCGGTGATGTCGAAGACGGAATGGCCGGAGAGGCCGAAGATATGGCGCACGCCGGCCTCTTTCAGAAATTGCACGATCAGCCGGGCGACGGAGGATTTCATCCTTGTTTTCTTTTTTTCCACACTTCGGCGACGAAGCTGCGCACGGTTTCGAGGTCGGAATAGGCGGGATCGTCGAGCAGGGCGTACTTGGCGTCGGCGACGATCCGAGCGTGCTCGGGGACGTCGTCTTTCGGGATGTCGATCCGAAGCGAGTTTCTTCCGGTCTCGACGAGTTTCTGATACGCGAGTTGCCCCTCGCGCGACAGCAGCCAATTGACGAAGACCTTGGCCGCGTTGGGGTGGGGGGCGCGGTTGAGGAGCATGACGTTCCCTCCGCCCGAACCCACAAACCCTCCCTCTTTGAACCTGTCGGTTTTAAAAGCGTCGATCGCAAGCCCCTTATTCTTCGCGTCCCAGATATCGAGGCGGTCCGCGTTCTGCAGCGCCGAGATGGCGTACTTTCCCTGCGCCACCCAATCGACCATCTGCCGGATGTCGCGGCTTACCGTCACGTCCATCTCGGTGAGGAAGCGCTTCACGAAGTCCGGCCCGATCTCCCGGTTATAATAGAGGAACTGGAGCACCTCCTGCGTGCCGCCCGTGAGCGGCTCGGCGATCACAATCTTTCCTTTCCACTTGGGACTCAGAAAGTCCCAGTAGGATTTGACCTCCTGGGGCTTTACCAGGTTCGTGTTGTGATGAAAATAATAGAGCGGCGCGCCGGAGTAGGAAAAGATGTACTTTCCGTCGTCGTCGCCGTAGATGTGCCTGCCCAGCCACCATTTGGATGGGTCCAGCACGTCGGGAAGCAGCAGAACGGGCTTGATCGGATCGAGGACGCCGCCCTTCAGGAGACCGGCCGCGGCGGAGCCGGCGCCACCCATAAGAAGGTCGGCGATGTACTTCCCGGCCCGTCTTTCCGAAAGGATGCGGGTGACTCTCTCCGATCCCCGGACGGTCACCTCGACGGGCTTTATCTCGGGAAACTTCTTTTGAAAGTCCTGAAATAGCCGCTCATGGCCGGGGAAGGTGTAGATGACGACCGTGCCTTCCTGCTTCGCGGCCTTGACGGTTTTGTCCCAGTCCTCCTTCCAGTCGGCTCGGGCCAGCGCAGGGTGGAAGATCGCGAAAACCAAGACAAGAATAAAACCAAAGCAGAGCCGCACAACGGTCACTTTCCTCGTCTTTGAATTGCGGTAGCCCGACGACGAACTTTACACAGTACCGCTCTGGACATTAGCCGCCCGGTCCAGCCGGGAACCGGTGTGGCTCCATCCATGGGTTTCTCCGGCAAATTGTGAGTTCTCGTCACGCGCATATTTGCCCTCGCCTCCTTTATTAGAACAGCCCTTCCTTCTCGAGCTTTTTCACAAACCGATCGTCGACCAGATCCTCCGCTTTGAGGCGGCGGATCTTTTCATTGGTCGAGCCGAGGAGCCGGATAACGTTGCGAATGCCTTCGACCGTGGGATAGATGCGCCGGTCGTACAGCAGGGGCAGGCTCTCGTAACCTTCCACGGCCAGTTCCGTCTTTGGCAGGCGGAGCCCCTTGGCCAGGCTCTTGAGAACCGCCGGCTTGTTTTCCGGTTGCGCGATGAAGGCCATGGAGTCCATTATGCCGCGCAAAACCTTTTCCACGACTTCCGGCGACGAGTTGAGGAAGCCGCGTTTGGTCATGATTCCCGTGCTTTGAAAGGGGATGGGTAGTTGCGCCAGGTCGCCGAGGTTGGTAAAGCCCCGGCTTTTGAGCGGCGCCGCAAATGTATATCCGAGATGCGTGGCGGCGACGGAGTCGTTGAGAACCGCCTGACTGCGGATCGATTCATCGCCGAGAACGCGAAAGGTGATGCCGTCGCGCTTCGCGTCCAACCCCCAGTACTCGAGCGCCAGCGTGGTGAACATCCAACTGCCGCCGCTCATGCTGGTGACGCCGATGACTTTGCCCTTCAAGTCCGCGGGAGTTTTGATTTTCGGCGATGCCATGATGTTGCCGATGAGCTTATTGATCATGCCGGCGACGAATACCAGGTCGGTCCCTTCCGCGGCGGAGCCGAGCACCGCGCCGGTGACCGAGCCCTCGTGAAGCTGCGATTCGCCCGCCGCGAGAGCGGCCATGCCGATGGGACCGCTGCGGACGTGGACGAAAGTCAACTCCAGGCCGTAGCGGCGAAAAAAGCCCTGGTCTTGAGCGACGAACATGGCGGCCTCCCGTTCGCTGAACGAGCCGGTCGTCATGGTGACTTTGACCGGCGTCTGCGCGCCCGGCGCGGGTCCAGCGGCGGCAGCGATCAGCAGGACAAACAGAATGGAAATTTTTGTTCTCATCGCATCCTCCGCTGAAGAAAATAGATATGGGGAGGATTCAGGCGAATCGTATATCGACGAATGTGCAATCCCGCTGGTCTAATTTCTTCTTGGCCTCCTCGATTTGGATCTCCGGGATGTCGTTCATAAAGCCGTATCTCATTTCGCCGACGGACCTAGGCGTCCGCCTGCGCTTCGAAGATCTCCGCTGGCCGCTTGCTTTCTCAGCCTGGCCAGCGCCGCTCTGACCACGCGTTCATGCTCGCGCATATGTTTTTCTTCCCGATCGCCCGCGGCAAGCATTTCGATCGCGCGCTCCGGCGAAAACCATTGCGGTTTTCTTTCAGGCTCGTCCGGTTTTCGTTCCGACTCGACGGACATCAGATAGGCGGCGACGACGTCTTCGCGCGCATTGCTTTTGCCGTAGGCGTAAGAGGTGAACGGTTCAGTTTCGATCGCCCCGCCGACTCCGGCCTCTTCATCCGCTTCGCGCTGCGCGGCTTCCCAAGGCGGCTCGGATGGTGCTTTTTCAACGTGCCCTTTGGGAAAGGTCCAAGAGTTTCCGCCTTTCGCCCGCACCAGGAGAAATTCTATTTTTCCATTTCTACGTCGATAGCATATGGCAGCTACGACCGGAGCCGGCATGTGCTGGTTTCCTTTTTCCCCGCTAATGATCTCATAAGGTCCAAGAGCCGGTCACGCGGAACTTTGTCGGTTCGCGTCTCACTTCGCCAGCGGATCCGGCCGTAGCTGGAAATGCACCGCGAGCGGTTTGGAGCCTTTGCCGTTTTCCATCAGCCACGGCGCGCGGTCGCCGCTCGAGCTCCACAAGCCGCGGCCTTTCCAGCCGGCTTTCGGATCGTCGATGCGTCCATCGAAGCCCTTGGCGTAGAAGCCCATCGGGTACGGCACGGTCAAAAGAATCATCTTGCCGTCTTTCATCGCGACCAGGCCGTTGTGCAAGTTGGCGGTGGACATCGGCACGTCCTCGCCGAGGCCGAACGTGTTGTGTTGGTCGACCCAAGAATAGTAGCTCGACTCGGCGCTGTTGTCGCCGATCCCCTGGAAACCGGGCCCTGGATATTTATAAAATGCCCAGCCCTCCGGACAGTGATTGCCGGTCGCCTTCGGGCCGTTGAGGGGACCTTTGCACTTCCTGCGGTCGAAGCTGGCAAGGTGGCCGCTCGCGAGCGACGCCCACACGACGCCTTTCTTGTCGATGTCCGCGCCGCGGATGCCGAAGCCGGGCAGCGGCACGTTGTAGATCTCCGCCAGCGCCGTCTCCGACGGACTGGCTCCTGGCACCACCCGTACGACGGCCCCTGGAAAGCCCCGCGTGGAGCCCCAAATCGAGCCATCGGCCGGACTCGGCATCACGGCGTAGAAACCCGCCGAGATCCGCTTGTCCTTCACCGGATCGACCGGCTCCTTCGGCTCGACGTACTCGTCGCGCTTGCCGTTGCCGTTGGTGTCGAGAACAAACGGCGTCCAGCCCTGCGATTTCGCCGCGTCGCCCGTCTCGTCGAACATCTTCATGTTGAGCCAGCCGACAACCTGGCCGCCGCCGCTGGTCCACAGCGTGTCGTTGGCGTCGTACCCGAACTGCAAATGATGCGTTTCGAAGCAGGTGTCGACGAAGGTGTACTTCATGGTCTTGGGATCGAGCATCGTAAGATGGCGGTTGGTTCGCTCGATCGGGAAGACTTTGGCCGAAGGATGGTCGGAGCCCTTCTTGCAGAAGGCCGGATTGTTCGGGCCGCGCACCGCCGCCGCGAACCACACGCGCCCCTTGCGATCGAACATGCCGTTGTGGTTGTTGGCCTTGCTCGTCCAGTAGAGCTCGTTGCCCCAGTAAGGCGACGGTTGCAGGACTTTGTTGCCCGCCGCATGGCCCGGTCCAATGGCCATAGGCGTATCGGCATCCCGCACCGGCATCATGAAGATCGAAGCCTTGTGCGTTTTCGGATCGAGGATCGGCATTTGGTCCGTGCTGTGCTCGGCAGACCCGTACAGCGGACCGTAGGCATTGACGGTCGGGTAGCGCCGATCCGAGGAGATCAGGTCATGGAGGTAATTCTTGTCGTTGAGCCAATCCCAGGTGGTGACGACGATATTGCGCTCGACGCCTTCCGGCCGAGCGGGTTTGCTGTGCGGCAGCTCGCCCTTGGCGATCCGGTCCGTCCAGTCCCCGAAATAACGGAAAGCCGCGCCGCCGAGTTCCTTGACGGAGATCGTGAACATCTGTTCGCCGGCTTGCCCGGACTGGACGCGGCGAAACCACGCCTCCTCGGAATTGGCGAACGGAGGGAACGGATGCGGCACGTTCTTCGGGAACGTGCGCGTGGAAAACGTGCCCAGCTGATGGCAGTTGGCGCAGCCGTTGATCTTCATCAAGTTCACCCATTCGTTCCGGGTTAAATGCGGGGGAATTTTGCTCTTGCCGCCGAACTCGCTCGCCTCGGGAATCTTGAGCATCGAATACCAATAGATCGCCGGATAAAATTGCGCCGCGGCGGCCTCGTTCGGCGCGATCACCGCGTTCAGGTTCATGATAGTACCAGGGATGACTCGGATTTTCGGCGAATCGACGAGGCCGTAGCCGCGTACCCAGATGCTGTAGGTCGCTCTCGGAAGATCCGGCACGAGGTAGCGCCCCTGATCGTCGGTGACGACGCTTCTGGTGAATCGGGTCGGCAAGGTGGTTGTCTCGACGATGACCCAAACTCCGGCCTCGGGTCCCTTCGCGCTGGTGACGACGCCGGCGATGTCGTCGCTGTCGATGCTGATGGCGCGACCGGTTTGTTCTACCATCTCGGACGCGCAGGCGGCGATGATCGCCGCGACGGCGATTGCGAGAGCACTCAGATAAGAAGTTTTTTTCGTTATCATGTCCGGCTCCTTTCGGGGTTCAGCGACTAGTGCGACTAAAAACTATCCGAGAGGAGCCGGTTGTGTCAATGCGTATGAAGACCGCGCGCTTTGTAGGGGCAGGCCCCCGTGCCTGCCCGGTTTCTTGGGCGACCACAGGGGGTCGCCCCTACAGATGTTCGCTAAACTACGCCCCCACCTTTGTCGCTAACGAATGGACAAGGCGTTTCACAAAGGAGGCGATACGTTGCACATCATCGAAGCTCACGTCGGGTTCGCAAGGAAGCTCGACTAAATCCGCCCAGACTCGTTCCGCGTTTGGCAGTGGAATACGGGCAAATTTTTCGTAAGCGGAGAGGAGGTGGATCGGGACATAGCTGCCGTGGACTTCAAAGCCCGCGCGCCTTAACGCCGCGATGACGCGCGCGGCGGAGTCGTCACCGCGTCCTCGGGGAACGACTCGGACGATCTGCGTCAGGCAGGCGGAGCCGCTTCGGTGCGGTATCAGTTGTAAGCGTTCCTCGCCGCCGAGAAATTTTTGATAGTCGCGGACGCGCTCGCGCCGCGCGGCGACGTTTTCGCGCAGCGTCTGCATCAAAGTTAAAGCGACGGCCGCGCTCAGATTCGCCATCGTCTCTTGCCGGTACGGGTCGGGCGGCGCATCCGGGTTCGATTGAGCGAACAAGGCCTCGGCTGGATACGTCCAGCGTCGCCAGCGCCGCCAAAACAAAGCGGATAAGAGGCCCCGCAGCGTCCTAAAACGTCCGGGGAACCAGAGGTCAATGTCCCCGAACATTCCTTCCTTCTTAGATACGCCGACGCCACCACCAAGACCGGAGCAAACTTTCTCGGCGCCGAAGCTCAAGATGCCCGCATTTCCGAAGCCGCCGACGGGCCGGCCGTCGATCGTCGCGCCCAAGGCTTGGGCGGCATCGTCGATGACGCGGATGTTTTTCCCGCGCGCGAGGTCCACGATCGCGTCGATGTCGGCGGGATTGCCGAAGAGGTGCGGCACGATGATCGCTTTTGTTTTCTCCGTCAGCGCCGCTTTGACCGTCTCAACGGTGAGGTTGAGTTCATCGCCGATGTCCGCAAGCACGGGAAACGCGCCGACGGCTAGAATCGGCGGCACGACGGCGGTGCAGCAAAAAGTGGGGATGATGACTTCGTCGCCCTGCGCGACGCCGCAGGCGCGCAAGACGACTTCGAGCGCGAAGCTTCCCGATCCGCATAGGATCGCGTCTTCGACGCCGAGTTGTTCGAGGATTGCCGAACGAAGGCGATCGAGCTCCGGCCCGTCGCTGATGCGGCCGGAAAAAAGCGCTCGCAGTATTGCGCGATAAGCGGCGCCGGTCCAATAAGGCCGCGCGAGAGAAACGCGGTAGGGATACACGGCAGGGAGTATAAAGGATGAAGGTTGCGGGCGGAAACGGTTTGACAAATGGCCGTGTTCGGAACGATACGTAGTGATAGAGATCAACTGGAGGATTCATGGAAACGAAAGAACGGCCGCCGGAGAAGGCATGGGAAGACAGGGGGTTTATCAATCGCTGGGACGAGCAGTCCGATCGGGAGCGCGGCATCCGCGAGATGCAGATGAAGGCCGCCGTCTTTATGATTCCGCATCCCAAAGAGCAGCCGATCCGCATTCTCGACGTCGGCGCCGGCTACGGCGCGCTGGCGGCGGACATCCTCGAAGACCGTCCGAACGCGAGCGCGGTCTGCTTGGACGGCTCCAAGGAGATGATCAAGCTGGGGCGGGAGCGGAACGGAAGGTTCGCAGGGCGGATCGAGTTCGTTCACGGCGTACTGGACGCGCCGGACTGGTTCGGCGTGCTTTCCGGTTCTTTCAACGCGGTGGTTTCGGCGCGCGCGCTGCACCACCTCACGCGTGAGCGGCGGCAAAAGCTTTTCCGCGAAGTCTACGACCTGCTTCGTCCGGGCGGTTGTTTCATCAACGCCGACAGCTTCAAAGCGTCGAGCGAAGAGATGCGGGCGCGCTACCGCAAAACCCGCCAGCGCTGGATCGATGGATCTGCCAATGGAGAAGGGGAAGCGTCGAAAGCGCCTTCTAGAGAGCGGCTGCCTCACGGCGCGCACTACAACGGATTGATGGAAGAGGAGTTGTTCGCGCTAAGAGCGGCCGGCTTCCGCGACGTGGACTGTTTCTGGAAATTCACGAATTATGGAACCTATGGCGGGTTTAAGCCAGGCTAATCCCGTTTCGTGATCTCCTTCGCCAGCTTGAAAATCGGCGCCGTTTCGGAAAATTCCGGGCGGGTGACGTCGAGGTATTTTACGCCGTCGGCCAGCCGGCGCGCCTCAGGAACTTTGTCTTTAGGGATATCGATCCGGAGCGAGTTGCGGAACTCGGAGCCCAGCGGATCTTCCATGTCTTGCAGCGCCGTCTGGCCTTTGCGCGAGAGATACCAGTTGACGAAAACCCGGGCCGCGTTCGGATGGGGCGCACGGTTGAGGAAACTCAACGTGCCGCCGCCTGAAGAAAAGCTTCGCCCCTCTTTCCATGGCACATCGTCCAGAGACGCCACGGGAAGCCCCTGCTGCCGGGCGCGATCGACGTCCTTGCAGCCCATGCAGAGCGCGAACCTTCCCTGCGACAGCCAATCGGTCATCTGGCGGAACTCGCGGCTGAAAGTAATTTCCATCGTACCGAAAAAGCGCTTGATCCATTCCGGGCCCAGCTCGGGATTGTAGTAGAAAAACTGCATCGAGGCGCCGAGCCCGGTATTCACCGGTTCCAAAGAAACGATCTTGCCTTTCCACTTCGGATGGACCAAATCCCAGAAGGATTGAAACTCTTTCGGATCGGTCAGCTTGACGTTGTAGGAGAGCTGTCCGCTGCCGCTTGAGTTTCCGATATAGGCGAAGATGTACTGTGCCTCCGGGTCGATGTAGCGATGTCTTCCGCCGAACCACCTGGACTCGTCCACGACCTCGGGGAGCAAGAGCAGCGGCTTGATCGGTTCCAACGCCTTGGCCTTGTAAAGGACATTGAAGTTTGTGTTGGCGCCGCTGCTGAAGAGGTCCGCAAGATATTTTCCGCCTCTTCGTTCGGCCATAATCCTGAGTCCCAGTTGCGAGCCCGTGGCGCTCACGGCGTTCACCTTGATGTCGGGATACTCGGCGCGAAAACCCTCGAACGCCGCCTCGTAGCGGTAGACGTAGACGGTAACTTGTCCCTCTTTCTTCGCCGCCTGAAGAGTTTTCTCCCACTCCTGCTTCCAATCGGCCGGCGCTACGTGGGGGAGCAGCAGGAAAAAAAGCAGCGCCATGAAACGGAGGAGTTTTGGGGTCATAAGCGTCGACGTGGTGGGTCGAAAACCCAACCGTATTTCGTCCGAAGAGCGATCTCCCGTGGAAACAACTTGCGGGAAATGGAGTTGGCTGTCAAGCGAAGAAATTATAGTAATAAAAGACAAAATTCAAAATTTATAGTGGAATCGCTTCAGCGCAAAACGTGCTTCAAATGCTCGGCGAGGCGGAGGGCGAGGGCCACGATGGTAAGCGTCGGGTTTGCGCTGCCGGACGTGGGGAACACGGAGCTTCCCGCGACGTACAGATTGGCGATGCCATGAACCCGGCTGTCGGGATCGACCACGCCGTGGCGCGGATCGGGATGCATGCGGGTCGTGCCCATGTGATGACGCGCTCCACGGAGAGCGGCCGGCCACGGGTCGTTTTCTCCGCCGAGCGAACTTCGCAGGCGGCCGATGCCGGCGCGCCGAAACTCTTCTGCGAGGATCTCGTGCGCCCGATGCGCCGTGCGCTTGTCGATGGCGCTCAGGCGCCAGTGAAGCGCGACGCGGGGACAACCAAGCTCGTCCTTGGCGTCGGCGAGCACGACCCGGCTCTCGCGGTTCGGCGCCTGCTCCATGACGTTCTTCAGTCGAAAAAGCCGCGGCATCGCTCTTCCTCGGTCGAGCTTCAAACGCGCGGCGATCTTCCCGCCGAATAGCCACAGCGTATTTCCGACCAGAGCGAACGCTCCGTTCGGTCGCCGTCTCCGGCGCAGGTCTCCGATGAGAAAACGGCAGCCCTCCACGGCCGTTTGCAGCGACTCCTCGTCCAAGACGGCGCAATAATTCGTCAGCTTTTCTTGCCGCTGGACCGCCGGGCTGAGCGCCAGGATTCCGCGAATCCTCCGGCCGTCGGCTCCGTGTCCGGAAGTGTAAAATTCGCTGATGGCTCGTCCGCGAACAAGGATCGCGGCGGCCCGATCGAGATATAGATGTTCCATGAAATAGCGGCCGACCTGGTCGTACGCGTTACCCAAGCCGGCGGACTGCACCCTGTTCGCTTGCAGCAGGAGACGCGCGTTTTCGATTCCGCCGGTGGCGAGGATGACCGCCCGCGCTTTGACCCGAAATCGATTGCCCGATAAGCACGCAACGTGAACGCCGGTCACGTAACTCGGAGGCGCCGGAGTCTCCAGATCGACGACGTTTGCCCCGAGGTAAGCGATAATGTTGCTCGCCTCCCTGATCTCGTTGCGATAGGCCTCACCGAATCGGGTGGGAGGACTGTAGTGAAAGGCATAGGAGCAAAAGCGCTCATCGTCGAAGGCGATGAGACGTGTTCCCGGCTCGACCCAGTCGCGCGCGGCGTAGGCGAATGGGCCGAGCTGACAGACGGACTGCGCCTTTTCGTAAAATGGCAGCAGATGCTTGAGATCGAACGGCCAGCCGCTGTCGGGGACCCAGTCACGCTGCTCGAAATCGAGCGCGGCAAACGGGCGGCATTCGCCGGCCCATTGGTTGGTGGTTCCGCCAAAATACCGGCACCGGGTCTGGATCGAATCTAAGGGAAAATACGGCCGCTCCCGCACCTCGCCGGCGTAAAGCGATTGCGTGACCTCATCCGCTGTGAACCAGCCGCTCTCCAGGAGCACCACGCGGAGTGGACTCGCCCGGAACTCGCGGGCGATCGTGATGCCCGCCGCGCCGGCGCCGACGATGCAGAGGTCGGCCTCGATCAGCGAGTCTTCCGGCACGGAGCGCGCGTCAAGGAACATTTCATCCGCTGGGACGCGTCGATTTCACCGATATAGCAATACCGACTCGCGCTCGGCAAGCCAAGCGGACTCGTCGGCTGAGGCCAGCACGTCGAGATCGGCGGGGGAGGCGGCGGGATCATCCACCCATTGCCGCAACAACTCGCTGCCGTTGATGAGATCGATGGCCAGGCGATCCCTTTCATACTCGTAGGGAAAATTGTGCCAGAGATCGTAGTCGGGGCGGAGCAGCCGCAATGACTTGAGCGCCAGCGCGATTAAGCGCCACGGGCGAAAGCCGTCGTGACTGTATGCGGGATCGTCGACGTGGATTTGGATCCCCGCGCAGAGCTTGCCGGTGTGTTTGTTAAAGGTCGGCTCGAACCAACAATCTCTCAGCCGGCAGCCGCCGATCCAATTGCTATTTCGCGCCAGCGCTTCCATCTTCGCAAGGAGAGCGCGGGCGTCGATATCGGGCGCGCCGAAAAGCTCCAGAGGCCGCGTCGTGCCGCGCCCCTCGGAGAGCGTCGTGCCTTCGAGCATGACCGTGCCGGAGTAGCAGCGCGCCATGGAAACATTAGCCGCGTTCGGGCTCGGGTTCACCCACGCGCGATCGCCGAGCGGCCAGCCGTAGCCGGGCGCGCGCGACGGCTCCCAGCCTTCCATCGTCACGACGTCGTAATCCACTTCGAGCCCGAGCGTACTCACGAACCACGTTGCCAGCTCGCCGAGAGTGAGACCATGGCGCATCGGCAGCGGCCCCGCGCCGACGAAGCTTTCCCAACCCGGCCGGAGATTCAGTCCCTCCACCGGCCGTCCCACCGGATTGGGACGGTCGAGCACCCAGATCGTCTTGCCGTGCTCCGCGGCCGCTTCGAGAACATAACGCAAGGTCGTGATGAAAGTGTAAATGCGGCAACCCAGGTCCTGCAGATCGACGAGGAGAACGTCGAAGCGCTCCATCATCGCCGGCGTCGGCCGACGCACTTTTTCGTAGAGACTGAAGATTGGAATCCCATGCACCGGGTCATGGTAGGTGGCCGACTCGATCATGTTGTCCTGCTTGTCGCCGCGGAGCCCGTGCTGGGGGCCGAAGGCCGCGGCCAGCTCGATGTCGTCGCAGGCGGCGAGCGCGTCGAGCGCGTGAACCAGGTCGCGCGTCACCGACGCCGGGTGAGCGAGCAGCGCCACGCGCCGGCCCGCCAAAGGTTTTCTCAGCTCGCTCTCTTCAAGCAGACGGTCGATTCCGAACTTCATAGTGTTTTGTCGCACCCTCACCCTTTCCCTCTCCCTCTGGGAGAGGGCGAGGGAGAGGGAACCGGGCGCTCGATCTCCAACGCGAAAGCGTCCGCGTGATGAAAGTCGGGTTTGCCGGGCGGATGCTTGAGCGCCCAATAGCTCAGCATGCCGCGATTGTCTTCGATCACGGCGGAAAGCGCAACGCTCAAGCGCGCCCCGGGCTCTATCGCTTGCCAACGATCCACCGGCACGAGCGCGTCGAGTTGCAAGCTGTCTCCCGCGCGGCGCACCGTGATCTCCGGCGCCAACTTTTCCTTAGGAGGCGTCGCGGGCTCTCGATAACGACGAAACGGATAAACAGCCCACTCGCCGGACGGAGCGATATTGATTTCGTAGTACGCCGGGTGACCCTTCACAGCAACGAAAACCTCGAAGCAGGTGTGCTCCCACAAGCGATCCGACCGGCGCGGCGGCCTAAAGCGGGGAATCCGGAGACGATTCAACTCGCCCTTAAGGGCGTAACTGAAGGCAAGCGGTTCGCCGTAGTTCCACGACACGCCCGCCTGGATTTCTTCGACCGCGTCGCTTTCGGTTTCAGGGTGGGGCGTAAGAACCGCTCGAGGCATTGGATGCTAAACGGCAACCGCCGAATATCAGAGGCCCAGCCTTTTCTCTGTGGCCCCCGCGTCGTAGGGGACGTATTTATTTTCCCCCGGCCCGCGGATTTCCGGCGTTTCGCCGTCCTCGAAGAGCCCGACGGCTCCCTCGGCGCTCCGGCCGCCGATCAGCGCCGGCGCATGGGCCTCGGCAACGGTCGCGTTTTGGTTCGAGCGGTTCCACGCCCAATGGGTCTTGTTGGCGGGGATCCGTTGGAAATCGCCCTTCTTACAGTGGAACCCTTGATCTTCGACAAAAAACCAGATCTCGCCTTCCAGGACATGATTGATTTGCTCGGACTCGTGCGCGTGCGGCTTGGTGTGATACCCGGGCGCTCTTTCCGCGATCATCAGGCTGCACTCATTGCCGTAGGCTTTCTTGACGACCATGGTGCCTTCTCCGGTCGCTCCCTGCTGAACTCTTTTCCGCCGTGGAATTTCCCGGTCTTTCATGTGCAGCGCCATTTTATTCCTCCTTCGTTATGTCCGCGTCAGTGCACGTTGAAAATCTTCGGAAAAAGTTTTTCGTAGCGCTCCCACTGATCCCCGATCGTCTCGTCCACGGAGACGAACTGAACCCGCGCGCCGCGCAACTTGGCCATGAAGGCGGACTTGACGTCCGCTCGGCCGGACGGTTTGACGAATTGCTCTTCCAGAAGGCCTTCTTGAACTTCGCGGGATAGGACGAAGTCGAGATAAAGCTTTGCGGCGTTCGGGTGCGGGGCCTGGGCGGCGATTCCCATCGTCACGATGTCCACCACGGTCGGGTCGAGGGCGACCCAATCGATCGGCGCGCCGCGGCGCTTGGTCAGCTCGACCCGCGGCCCGTTTAAAGTGACGGCGGCCTCGTGCTCTCCCGCCGCTATCAATTGCGTGATCAGCGTATTGCCGTGGATGGTCTTCAAATTTTGTTCCGCCAGGCGGCGCATGTAAGCGAGCGCTTTATCCTCGCCCCAATGCTGGAGGAGCGCGGCGAACCATTCGACGGCCGTTTGTTCCAGCACCAGCTTTCCTTTCCAACGGGGATCGAGAAGATCTTGATACCTTTTCGGCGCCGCGGCCGGCGGCACCAGCTTGGTATTGTAAGACATGACCTCCGGATTGACGTAAAAAGCGGTCCAAAAACCTTTCTTATCCTTAAAGGCGGCGTCGAACTGCCGGCGCTCCGGGGAGTCGTAGCTCATGACGAGCCCGCGCTGGATAAGGTGAAACATGTTGAGACGGCTGACGCCGATGACGTCGACGGAGTGCCGGGCCGCCCGGGCTTCGGTCATGACTCTCGCGGTGATTCTCTCGCTGGCGCCCGGGCGAATCAACGAAACTTCGAGAAAAGGATATTTTTGCTTGAAGCGATCGACGATTTTCGAATGGTCGGGCACCGCCAGCAGCGAGTAGATCATCAAGCCGCCCTCTTTGCGCGCGCCCTCGACGAGCACGGGCTGTTCCGCAGCGCCGGCGAAATGAGCAGGATCATACGAGAGGAAGGCGCCGAGAGTTAACGCCAAAATCCACGCCGTTGAAATTGTTTTTTGCATCTCGCTTCTCTGGGCAAAAAGAGCCTCTCACAAGCGCGGCGCTTTGACCACCAGGCTGGCATCGATGCTCGCGATCGTCGGCCGGCCGCACTTCGCCATGGTGATCTCGATTTCCTCGCGGAGGATCTCCAGGACGCGAGCGACGCCGTGCTCGCCGCCGACGGCGAGACCCCAAAAAAGCGGACGGCCGATGAAGACGGCCTTCGCTCCCAAGGCGATGGCCTTCACGACATCGGCACCGCGCCGGATGCCGCCGTCGAGCAGGATCTCCATCTTTCCCTTCGCCGCGTCCACCGCCTCTGATAGGACCTCGATCGTCGCCAAGGTATTATCGAGGTGGCGGCCGCCGTGGTTGGAGACGATCACGGCGTCGGCGCCGGCCTCGGCGCAGAGGGCAACGTCTTCGCCCGTCATGATTCCCTTGGCGACGACCGGCAGATCGGTCGCCGATTTGATCCACTCTAAATCCTTCCAGGTGGCCGCCGGGTCGGCCCCCTCGCCGGCGCTGCCTCCTGGGCGCGGCGGATTCGCTCTCTCTGCGCTTGGTTTTGGGTAATTGACGCCGCGAGTCCTCCGGTACTTGTTGCGGATGTTGCGCTCGCGCTTGGGCGGCCACTGGGAGTCCAAAGTGACGCAAACCGCTTCGTATCCTGATTCTTTCGCGCGCGTGAGCCAGTCCTTCGTCAATTTCCGATCGCGAAAGGGATAGAGCTGCACCCAGAGGTGGCCCGCGGCGGCGCCGGCCAATTCTTCGAAGGAGCTGCCGGCGTTGGCGCTGACCGCCATGATCGTCCCGCAGGCCGCCGCCGCGCGGTAGGTGGCGAACTCGCCGTCGGGATGGGCCCGCCTGTGCCCGCCGCAGGGCGCGATGAGGACCGGAAGGTTTACTTTGGTACCGAGCACAGTCGTGGAGAGATCGAGCGCGCTAACGTCGCGCAACACTCGCGGGCGAAAGGCCCACGACTCGTACGCGCGGCGATTTCGCTCGACGCTCAGCTCGTCCGTCGCGCCGCCGGCAATGTAGTCGTATTCCTCTTTCGGCAGGCGTTCTTTGGCGACGGCCTCGAACTCGAAAAGATTAATCAATTCCGCGCCGGTACTCATAAAACCTCCCAGGGCCGTTTAGGTCAACGCTCACATTAGCCTGTTGCAAAAGGCGGGTCTACTATAGCCTGTGAATGGGAGCTGTTGCGATAGGTGCGCATCGACTCTGGTTTACGGCGAACTGAGCAATGCTGTATCATGTCCCAAAAGAGATGAGCGGCTTGGGTCCGGAATGCTGAGGATAAAATGGTGGTAACTCATGGCGTCGGCCGGCTCGTCGAGCCGTTTAGCGCTCGGGCTTGGGAACCCGCGGAAATATTTGGCCGCTGCCAAGCTAGAGCCGCTTATTTCGCTCAACGCGGCGTCGGGCGTCACGATCGGATTTTCCTTCACCACGGCAATACCCTCGAGTTCTTCGTCGATCTGCTGGCAAGCTGGCATCTCGGCGCGTGCGCGGTTCCGGTCGATGGCCGGCTGACGCCCTATGAGATTGCGGCACTGGCGCAAGCGGCCGGACCCAAGCTTTCCGTTTGGAAGGAATCGCCCCCTGATGCGACGATACGCGCACTGTTAGACCTCGGTATCGGCGTCGTGACGGCGGATGAAGCCGCGGCACTTGCGGGTGCGCGCGCTCCTTCCTCCAGCCTTTCAAGCCCGGACGACGAAGCCCTGATTCTATTCACTTCGGGGACCACGGGAAAACCCAAGGGCGTCATTCATACTCACCGGTCGCTCGGCGCCAGGTGGAGCAGCTTGCGCAGCTTCCTCGGGATCGAGACCTTCCGTAGAACCTTGTGCTTGCTGCCGACGCACTTCGGTCACGGACTCATCTGCAACTCCCTTTTTCCCTGGCTCTTCGGTCAAGACCTCTACGTGCTGCCGCCTTTTCGTACCGACATTCTTGCCGGGCTTGGGACGGTGATAGACCAATATGCCATCACCTTTCTCTCCTCAGTGCCAACGGTGTGGCGGCTCGCGCTGAAAATCGCAAAGCCACCCGAAGGGAGTTCGCTTGAGCGCGTCTTTTGCGGGTCCGCGCCGCTGTCGGGGGCGCTATGGCGCTCGGTGCAGCAATGGACCCGTGCCAAGGAGGTGATGAATGCCTACGGGATAACCGAGACCGGGAGCTGGCTCGCGGGTACGACGGTCGCGAACGCGGTGCCCGAAGACGGCCTGATCGGCGAAGTTTGGGGTGGGGAACTCGTTGTTCTACGAACCGGCGACACGGCGATCTCGCCGTTATCTTCCGAGCGTTGTAGGCCCAATGAAGACGGCTATGTGTGGATCAAAACGCCGGCGTTGATGAAGGGCTATCTCGGGCGTGAAGACCTCAGGGCGGAAGTCGTCTTAGACGGATGGTTCTCCACCCGAGATATAGGCGCCGTCGACGAGCGCGGGTATCTCTACTTGCGCGGACGGGCGCGCGAGGAGATCAATAAGAGCGGTCAGAAGATCTATCCCGGCGACATCGACAGTGTGATCGAGCGTTTCGATGAGACCGTCGATGTCTGCGCCTTCGGATTTTCCGAACCGCTTCAGGGCGAAGACGTGGGCGTTGCGGTGGTTCTAAGATCGTCTTCCGAAGAAGCGCTCATCCGGCTGCATCAATGGACCGGCAGACATCTGGCGGTTCATCAAATGCCCCAGCGTTGGTACCTGCTCAAGGAACTCCCGCGCACCTCAGCCGGCAAAGTCAACCGGCGGGACGTGGCCGACTTCTGCGAAACTCTCGCTCCGGTTCCGATGGCTAAGTTGCTTCGGGAGCGCGCCGCCCCATGAGCAAACCCTCCCGCGAGGCGGAAGTGCAACCCGGCGCCGACGAGACGGTAGATCAGTCGTCTTTGCGCGACGAGTTGCTGGCGCAATTCGAGCGTTGGGGGATCGATCTGTCTTCGGCTCGCGACGGCTCGCTCGTCGCTTCGGGACTCTTCGATTCGCTGGCTCTTTTTAATCTGGTTCTCTGGATCGAAGCGAAAACCGGGCGCGCCATCGACCCAACTTCCGTGGACATCACAAAAGAGTGGGATTCGGTTGCGAATATCCTGCGCTATCTGCGGCGTACCTTAGCCGTGTCCGACTCCGGCGCCGCCCCGCGCTCGCGGGCGGCCCCGCGCCCGTTGCCGCAATCCGGCTACCGGATCGTGAGATACGATCCAAGCTTCAGGCATACCGTCGCACAATTCCAAACGGGCCTATGGAGCCCCGATCCGGAGCTCAATCTGCGCTATCTCGAATGGAAACATGAGAGCAACCCGTATTCCGTTGCGCCTGAACTATATCTCGCGTTTCATAACGACGCGCTGGTCGGCATGCGGGGATTTTACGCCTCTCGTTGGGAAGCGGGCGTGCCCGCGCGCCACTGGCCCGTGCTCGTCGCCGACGATATGCTCGTTCGCGAAGACCACCGCAACCTGGGATTGGTGACCCGGATCATGCAGACGGCATACGCGGGTCTTCGCGACTCGGAGTCGCGATTCCTTTTCAACTTGAGCGGCGGCAGACTCACCGTGCTGGGATCGCTCACCATGGGCTGGCGCAGCATCGGGATGCTGAAACCGCTGGGACGCCGACCTCGCGGAGCTAAGCTCCGTAGCGCCTTGCGCTTCCATCTTGGTCAGGCGCCTTATCTTTGGCGATACTCGAAGGGCAGGTTGCTCTACAGCGCGGCGGAGCGACGCCCATTCGAACGACTCGATCGTGCGGACAATCCGTTCGCCACGAAAGCCGGACCGGCCGTGGAAATAGACGCTTGCCCGAGGTCCAAGGCGATGGCGGCCTTGATCGATCGGATCGGACACGACGGACGAGTGCGCCACGTTCGAGACGAGTCTTACTTCGACTGGCGTTTTCGCAATCCTCTTTGCGAGTACCGGTTTCTCTACGTGGGGAAGGATATCTTGGACGGCTATCTCGTGCTGAAGAGAGAGATCGGCAAGCCCGGACCGTCCCCGCGTGTGAACATCGTCGATCTCGAGGCGATGAACGGCGCTGTGCAGGCGGCGCTCCTGGAAGCCGCGGTGGATGCGGGCGCCTTCGCCGAACTCGTCATCTGGTCCGCTACGGCGAACGATCAATTGCTGAACCTGCTCGGCGCGACCGGATTTGCCCCGGTCGATGAGGCGCTGACCGCCTTTGGTTGTCCGTGCATCCTGGTTCGCCCCATGAAAGACGAGTGTCTTGACGATGACTGGCGCTTGGGCGACACGAGGCTGCTCGATCCCGCAGTTGGGATATGCGGATGCTTTATTCCATGGCCGGTTGATGCCGAAACCGGCGCCGTGATACGAGTTTATTCCAGACACCAGGGAGGAAGTGCCGATGCTCGGACCATCCAAAACCAGAATCATCGACGGCGACGGCCATATTATCGAGGACAACGGCGGAATCATCGCCCATATGACTTCCCCTTATCGGGAAATTTTTCACCGCAAGGGCGTGGTCTTTCCGCCGCTCGACCATTTCCATGCCGGACGCGCGGTGGAAACGCCGCCGCAGAGGGACGGGCGGCCGCCCGTCGGCCCCGAAGGCTGGCTCGCTTTTCTCGACGACGTCGGCATCGAATGGACCGTGCTCTACCCGACGGTCGCGCTTTCCTATGGGAAGATCGTCAGCCTCGACTACGCGGTGGAGGTTTCGCGCGCGTACAACGACTGGCTCTATGACGCCTACTTGAAGTTCGACCCGCGCTTCAAGGGAATGGCGCTGATCCCGATGCAGGACCCGGAGGAAGCCGCCAAAGAACTCCGGCGCGCGGTCACCGAGCTGGGGATGTTGGGCGCGATGATGCCGTCCAACGGCCTCGCGCATCCGTTGGGCGCGAAGGCGTACTGGCCGGTTTACGCCGAGGCCGATCGCCTCGGCTGCTGCCTTGCGATCCACGGCGGCTGCCACGACCGCTTCGGCATGGACCACATGAACATGTACGTGCCCGTGCACGCGCTGGGCCATCCATGGGGGCTCACGGTCAGCTTCGCCGATATCCTTTATAACGGCATCTTCGACCGCTTCCCGCGCGTCCGGATCGCCTTCCTCGAAGGCGGCGTCGCCTGGCTCTTGCTCTGTATCGAACGGCTGTACGCGTCGCATGAAACCCACTTCCAGCATATTCCAGCGGGCCAGTTCGGAGTCCGGGAGGAGGAGGATCCGAAAAAGTATATCCTCAAACTGATCAAGCAGGACCGCGTCTTCCTCGGCTGCGAAACGGAGGAGCTGACGATGCCCTTCGCCGTCAAAGTCGTCGGCAACAAGCCGTTCCTGTACTCTTCCGACTTTCCGCACGAAGTCACGAACGAGAGCTGCAAGCGCGACATCGCCGAGCTGATGGAGAGCGGGGATATCAGCGAGGACGACAAGGCGGCGATTCTCTATCGGAACGCGGAGAGGTTTTACAAGCTCCCGCTTTAACGCAGGCCAATCCGTTAATCCAGTATTTCGGTACCATTTCGTCTATCCTCAATTCGCAAGAGACGGACTAAATTGCTTGATCTCGGGTGCATGTGACTATATTCTTGTTTGATTCCGGAATAAAATTACAGAAATGAAGATCAGCTCGATCAAAGGATTTGTCGACATTCTTCCCGGCGAGGTCGAGACCTGGCAATTCGTGGAGGAGCAGGCGCGCGAGCTCTTTGCGCTCTACAACTTTTCCGAGATCCGCATACCGATCGTCGAGAAGACGGAGCTTTTCAGCCGCTCGCTCGGCGAGACGACGGATATCGTCGAAAAAGAGATGTACACCTTCTCGGACCAGGACGCGAAAGGTTCGTCGTTGACTCTCAGGCCCGAAGGGACCGCGGGCGTGGTACGCGCCTACGTGGAAGGCGAGCTGTATCAGGTCGAGCCGGTGCGCAAGCTCTTTTACTTCGGCCCCATGTTCCGGCGCGAGCGGCCGCAAAAGGGAAGACAGCGCCAATTTTACCAGATCGGCGCGGAGGCGCTGGGGCGGGCGGATCCTGTGATCGACGCGGAGATTCTTCTCCTGCTGAGCGATTTCTTCTCGCGCGTCGGCCTGGAAGGCGTGACCCTGGAGCTCAATTCTCTCGGCTGCGTGCAGTGCCGTCCGGCCTACCGCTCTAAGTTGCTGGCGTTTTTGAAAGAGCTCGAAGGGAAGTTGTGCGAGAACTGCCGGCGGCGCATGGAGCGCAATCCGCTGAGGATCCTGGATTGCAAGGAAGAGTCATGCATCGAGGCGACGCGCGACGCGCCGTCGATTCTCGACTATTTGTGTGAAGCTTGCAAAGAGCACTTCGACTCCGTGCGGCATTTGCTGGGAGAGCGCGGCGTCGCTTACCAGCTCAACCCGCGCATGGTCCGCGGCCTGGACTATTATTGCCGGACGACGTTTGAGTGGACGAGCGACCAACTGGGCTCGCAAAACGCGGTCGCGGCGGGCGGGCGCTATGACGGTCTGGTCGCGGATCTCGGCGGCCCGCCGACCCCCGGCGTCGGTTTTGCGCTTGGGATGGAAAGGCTGGTCCTGCTTCTGGGAATGAGAGAGACGAGGCCGGCGGCGCGGCCGATGCTTTTTCTGGTGTGGGTCGGGGACGCCGGGCGATCGTGGGCGTTTCCCGCCGCGCACAGATTGCGCCGGTGCGGTATCAGCGTCGAGATGGAGGGAGAGAAGAAGAGTCTCAAGAGCCAGATGAGGCGGGCGGATAAGCTCCGCGCTCAGTATGTCCTCATCGTTGGCGACGACGAGCTCGGCAAGGGAATCGGGCAGCTCCGTAATATGGATACCAAGGAACAGTCGGAGTTGAAGCTGGACGGCCTCGAAGAGCAGCTCGCGGCGCAATTGACAGCCAATGCAAAATGAAAATTCTTGAAAAACGGCTATGAAAAGTCAAATTTACGAGCGTAAACCGGGCTTCTCACAAAGCTACTTATTGAGTAGGATTGTGAGGAATGCCCAAAGACCGACGAAAGTTCCATTTTTCATTCTAGAAAACAGGTCTAACACGCTTGGGTGGCCTAAGCCTTGGTCAGTCATTTTGCAAATCTCACAGTCCCAAGGGCTTCCTTCTCCCCTGTGGGGAGAAGGTCAGGATGAGGGGTTCTACGAGGATACAACCCTCACCCTTGCCCTCTCCCGCAGGCGGGAGAGGGTAACAAAAGGGTTTTTTGTTGAGCGCATTTGCCATACTTTAGGCTTCTTCATCACTCACACGCGCACGATACTTAGCCGTTATTCAAGAATTGCAAAGTGTAAAGTTAAAAAGAGATCTCATTTTCCATTTTGCACTTTGCCTTTTGAATTGAGCCTGTAGTTATGGATAGGGCGTTTACCGATCAACTGGGAGAGTGGCGGCGGAGCTGCTACTGCGGCGAGCCGCGGGTCGAGGCAGTCGGCCGGGAGCTGATCCTTGTCGGCTGGGCGCAGCGGCGACGCGATCATGGCGGACTGATCTTCGTCGATCTCCGCGACCGCAGCGGCATCGTGCAGGTCGTTTTCAATCCGGAAATAAGCCAGGCCGCGCACGAGAAAGCCAAGCAGATCCGCTCCGAGGACGTCATCGCCGTGCGCGGAGTGCTTTCACGCCGGCCGCCGGAGACGATCAACCGCGAGCTCTCGACCGGCGAGGTCGAGCTGCTGGTTCATGAAGTGCGCCTGCTCAACGCCTCGGAAGTCCCGCCGTTTCCGATCGAGGACGACGGCGAAGTAACCGAGAACACGCGGCTAAAGTACCGCTATCTCGATCTGCGCCGGCCGCGCAGCCTCGCGCCGCTCACCCTCCGCCATCGCATGACGAAGAAAATCCGCGACTACTTCGACTCCCTCGGTTTCATCGAGGTCGAGACGCCGGTGCTCACCAAGAGCACGCCGGAAGGCGCGCGGGACTATCTTGTTCCGAGCCGGATGTATCACGGAAAATTCTACGCGCTGCCGCAATCGCCGCAGCTCTTCAAGCAGATCCTGATGGTGGCCGGCCTCGACCGCTATTTTCAGATCGTGCGCTGCTTCCGCGACGAGGACCTGCGCGCCGACCGCCAGCCCGAATTCACCCAGCTCGACGTCGAGATGTCCTTCATCCAGCCGGAGGACATTATTCAAGTCATCGAAGGAATGATGGCGCTCTTGTTCAAAGAGTTGAAGGGCATCGATATCGAGCGCCCGTTCCCGCGCCTATCGTGGGCGGAAGCGCGCGCGCGCTACGGCACGGACAAGCCGGACCTGCGCTTCGGTCTTGAGCTGAAGGATTTCTCG
>DASXUF010000101.1 GCA_036504975.1 Candidatus Binatia bacterium
CAAGTAAAGGACGACGGCGGTGATGGAAAAAAGAAATATGGAATCGCCGCTGAGCCGCCGCGCCGTCATGATTCATTACCCAACGAGCAAAGTCGAAGGGTCGGACGAAATTCCCTCACCCTCTCCCAGAGGGAGAGGGAAGGGGTGAGGGTCAAAACAGTGGCGGCCACAGCGTTAAGGGTGATCCGTATTCCCATAAAAGGCCCTGAACAGGGGTTTCAGAGTATCTCCGGAAAAGTGAATTTTCTTTTTCCCAGGCGGCGCGCGCCGGCGGCGCCGATCACGACCGTGTCGCCGCAGCGAATCGAGTCCGGCGCCTCCGCCGGCATCGCGCCGGGCTTCAAGACAACCACGTTTCCCTCCACCAATGGAATATCCAGGTGCATGGTGTACTGCGCCGTGTTGTAGCCCACGTCCGCCTCGCCCGTCACCTGCGGCCGGTCCTCGCCGATGCCGCGGCCGTGGAGCAGCATGCCTTTCGGAATATGATTCGCTTCGCGGACGAGATTCTGATAGCGCCGGATGACCTCGCGGTAAGTAACGCCCGGCTTCATGAAAGCGACGAGATCGTCGAAGATCGCGACGCTGACCTCGAACGCGCGCTTGAGCTCCGGCGGAATTTTGCCGAGACAGGCGGCCTGGACCGTCTGCGCGATGTAGCCGCCGTATTTGGCTTCGAGCTCGGTGTTGATCATGTCGCCGGGCTGAAGCTTCCGGTGCGGCGCCATGCGCGACGCCCAGGGAACTCCGGCGCCGGCGCCCCAGTGCGTCATCGACGGGTAATCGCCGCCGCTCCCGATGATCGTCTGCCAGATCGCCGCGACGACTTCGTTCTCCATCACGCCCGGCCGCGCCTTCGCCACGATCGTCTCGACGACGCGGTCCAAAATCCCAGCCGACCGCTCGATAAACGCGACTTCCTCCACGCCCTTGACCGAGCGCGCGTCCTGCAACAGTTCGGTCGCGTTCTCGATCTTCGCGTTGGGAAATGCTTTTTTCACTTTCTCCAGCATGCCGGCGACGACGGTTCCTTCGGGCGCCCGCAGAAGTCCGCTGAGGCCGCTGACGCCGATGCGCGCGCCGTCGAGCTTCAGTTCTTTCATGCGCTCGATCACCGGCTCGCCCCAGGTGCGCCGCGTCGCGCGGATGTCTTTAACCCAGTCCTGAGCGATCCCCCACCATTCGACCTCGTTGGCGCCGCGCACGAACGCGGTCACTTCGCCGGAGAGCGGAAAAACCGCGGCGACCTCGTACTGATGGCCGCCGATGTGGGTTAAATAGCGGATGTCGGCCTGAAACTGATCCCAGTGGCTTTGATTGGGAAAGCCGATGATCGCGTCCATTCCCGCGCCGCGCATCAGCTCCCGCACCCTGCCCCACCGCCGGTCGCGCTCTTTGGCGCTGAATTTGGGAAGGCCGAACCCTCTTTCGCCGCTGTTGATCATTGTTTTGGATGCCCCCATTCCAAGCTTTCCCATTTCCTTATAAGCTTCAGTAGAAGGGTTCAAGTCCGGTAGAAAAACTGGATTGAAAATGCTAAGGTTCTCGCCAGCCGTTTTCCCGTCTCAACATCTCCGACTCCGCGCTACGATTGTCCCCCTCAGGGGGATGCACCTATGAAATATCTCGCCATCTGTGAAGACGATCTGCTCTTCCAATTCATGCGCAAGGTCGCAACCAAGCGAGGAGAGGTCCTCTTTCTGGTCGAGGACGCGGAAGCCGCCCGGCGCATCAGACGCCGCGGCGGTAGCAGCCAGTGGGGTGATCTCACAAAAGAATCGACTTACGAGAAGGCCCGCCTCGACCAGGTCGGCCAGGTTATCCTTTTTATCCGGGATCGTGTTCTGCGAGAACAGGTTTACCTGCTTCTGAGAACGTTCAACCCGGAACTCCCCATCCTCTCCCTTTCCTCCGGTGAAGACCCCACCGGAGCGCAGAAGGACTCTTTGCTGCGGCAACTCCCGCTCGAAGACATGTTCGAGGAATTTTGCGCCCCTCAACTGCTCGACGCCATCAACCGCCGCCGGGTGGACAAAATCCGCTCGCTGTTCAAGGAAAAAGACAAGATCCATATTCTCTTGCAGCACGATCCCGACCCGGACGCGATCGGCAGCGCGCTGGCGCTCCGCGAGCTTTTGGGCCGAAACCGGGCGACGACTCCGATCGTCACTTTCGGCGAGGTCACGCGTCCGGAAAATCTCGCCATGATCCGGCTTTTAGAAATTCAAATCGACCGAATCACCTACGAAGACCTGCACCAGGACGGCGCCAGGCTCGCTCTCGTCGACGTGCAGCCGCCCTATTTTCAGCAGCGACTCGGCAGAGTCGATCTGGTGGTGGACCATCACCCCAAGCGCGCGCCGTTTTCCGCCCGCTTCTCCGACCTCAGAACCAACTACGGCGCGACCTCGACGATCTTCACCGACTATCTCCGCGCCGCGGGCATGGAGCCGTCGCAGAGACTCGCAACCGCCCTGCTTTACGGGATCAAGACCGACACGCTGTTTTTGGAACGCGGCAGCCACATCGTAGACGTCGAGGCGTTCACGTTCCTCTACCCGTTCGCGAACCGCGCTTTGATCACCAAAATGGAGCGGCCGGCGTTGCCGCGCGAAGACCTCGAAGCTTTGGGCCGGGCTCTCACCCGCCTGCAACTGAACGACGGCGTCGCGGTCATCCACATGGGCGAGGTCAAGCGCGAAGACGTGATTCCGCAGATGGCGGAGTTTTCGCTGCAGATCGAGGGCGTCGAGTGGGGCATCGTCTCGGGCCTTTCCGGCGACCGGGTCGTGATCTCGGCGCGAAACGTCGGTTACGTCAAGAGCGCGGGCGATATCATGAAGCGGCTGTTCGACGACATCGGCAGCGCCGGAGGCCATCGGGCCATGGCGAAGGCGGTCATTCCAGTCGAGCGCTTCAAGGAAAAGTTCGGCGAAGTCAGCGAAAAGGCGATTCGGGACGCGATCGTTCCCCTGATCACCCAACGCGAAGAGGAGACGGGCCGCGGCTGAGAGAGACAACAGCTTTCGCGAGATCGACCACACCGCCGACATCGGTATCGAAGTCGAAGCCGAAAGCGCGGCGAAACTTTTTTCCACCGCCGCCGAGGCGTTCTACGGCTTGATCGCCGACACGGGAGGAATCCAGCCCAAACAGGAGATCTCAGTTTCAGCGACTGGCGAGGACTGGGAAGAGCTCTTGCAGGCCTGGCTCTCGGAACTTCTAGCTGAATTCAACCTCAAAGGTTTCGTCGGCAAGCAGTGCGAAGTAACTCGTATTGAGCCGGGCCGGCTGGGTGGTACAGTCAAAGGAGAGGCGCTCGACCTCCAGCGCCATCGCTTTCACACCGAGATCAAGGGCGTGACCTACCACGGACTGAAGGTGTGGCAGGAAGATAACCGATGGCACGCCAGAGTCATCTTCGATGTCTAGCCTGCTAATTCCCTCGCCCTCTCCCTGAGGGAGAGGGATGAGGTGAGGGCCAGGCCGAGAGCGTTGCCTGCACGTCGATAGGTGGTACATGGCTGAAAACGAAATCAAACTGAAACGAATTGAAGAATGTCTTTGGGAAATCCCCCGCCAGGGCGGGATGCGGGTTCCGGGGCGGATCTACGCCACGGAAAAACTTTTTTCCGCCCTGAAAGAAGACAACAGTCTTAAACAAGTCATGAACGTTGCCCACCTGCCGGGCATCGTCGGCTACTCGCTCGCGATGCCGGACATCCACTGGGGCTACGGCTTTCCGATCGGCGGCGTCGCCGCGATGGACGTCGCCGACGGAGTCGTCTCGCCCGGCGGCGTCGGTTACGACATCAATTGAGGCGTCCGCCTGGTGAAGACCGGTCTGGTCTTCAAGGACATCCGCGAAAAAATTCCGCAGATCGTGGACGCGCTGTTCGCGCTGATCCCATCCGGCGTGGGCAGCGAAGGCGCGATTCCCAAGCTCTCCAAAGAAGAAGAGAAACGTTTGCTGAGGGACGGCGCCCGTTGGGCCGTGAGTCACGGCTACGGGCGCGCTGAAGACCTGGAGTATATGGAAGAAGGCGGCCGGCTCGAAAGCGCGGACGCCGGCCTTGTCAGCGACCGCGCGCTCGAGCGCGGTCTCAAACAGGTCGGCACTCTCGGCTCGGGAAATCATTTTCTGGAGATCGGCCGGGTTGACGAAATATATTTGCCCGATGTCGCCGACAGCTTCGGATTGTCGCCCGATCAAGTCGTCGTATTGATTCACACGGGCTCGCGCGGCCTCGGCTATCAGACGTGCGAGGATTTTTTAAGGGTGATGAACCACGCGATGGCGAAGTACGGGATTCAACTGCCCGACCGCCAGTTGGCCTGCACGCCGATCCGTTCTCCCGAGGGAGAGGACTATCTTTCCGCCATGGCCGCGGCCGCGAACTACGCCTGGGTCAATCGGCAGGTCATCATGAGCCTGGCGGAGAAGGCGTTTATGAAAGCGCTGAATATCAGTCCGGCCGAGCTGGGTTTCTCGCTGATCTACGATGTCTGCCATAACATCGCGAAGATGGAAGACCACGTCGTGGACGGAAAAAAACGCCGCCTCTGCGTCCATAGGAAAGGCGCGACGCGCGCCTTTCCCCCTCGACACCCGCAAGTGCCGCGGGCGTATCAGGAGACCGGCCAACCGATTCTAATCCCCGGCGACATGGCGCGCTATTCCTATCTTCTGGTCGGAACGGAAGCGGCGATGCAGAAGACTTTCGGCAGCACGTGCCACGGCGCCGGCCGCGTGATGAGCCGGTCGCAGTCAAAAAAACAGAGCCACGGCATCGACATCGACCAGGAGATGGCTCGCCGCGGCGTCGTCGCGCGCTACCAGGGCCGCGCGACCATGGCGGAGGAGATGCCGCACGCCTATAAAGACGTCGCCGACGTGGTCGAAACGATGGATCTGGCCGGCATCTCGAAAAAAGTCGCGCGCCTGCGTCCGGTCGGAGTGATCAAAGGCTAGGGAATAACTTCGTGCTTCGACAAGCT
>DASXUF010000102.1 GCA_036504975.1 Candidatus Binatia bacterium
CTAATCTCGATGGCTTCCGATTCTTCCAACGGCCATCAAGCGCGCGAGCAGGAAGTCGAGCGGCTAGCGCAGGAGATTGGCCGCCTGATCCAGAGTGCCGAACCTGAAAAAAGAGAAGATCTCAAAGATCTCGCCTTTACTCTCATCCGCGAGGAGATATTCGAGAGGGGCGAGAGCGAACAAAAAACCGATGGAACGATTCGTCCCTTCAATCCGCTGGGAACCGGCGTTCTCATCTTTGCGCTGGGAACGGGGCTGTCTTTTGTTTTCGGACCCGTAGGGCTCACGCTCATGTTATTTGGCGTGATCTTCGTCGTATGGGGCGGGATCTTGAGCTGGCTCAAACGTTAGGGCGGCTATGGCCGACGACGTAAAAAAAACCGAGGTCAAGAGAGGCATCTGGTCGCGGCGCGATTTCTTCACCCGTTTGGGCTGGAGCGGTTTCGGCATCTTCGGCCTGTTCAGCCTGGTCGGCTTTATCCGCTCCGCGTTTCCCCGCGTTCTTTTCCAGCCGCCGGCGACGTTCAAAGCCGGTTTGCCCTCCGACTATGCCATCGGCGAGGTCAGCGAGAAATACAAGCAAGAACAGCGCGTCTGGATCGTGCGCGAGGAAGACGGCATCTATGCGGTCTTCGCCAAGTGCACGCATCTTGGATGCACCCCGCGCTGGCTCGCGGCGGAAAACAAGTTCAAGTGCCCGTGCCACGGCAGCGGCTTCTACAAGTCGGGGCTCAACTTCGAAGGGCCGGCGCCGCGCCCGTTGGATCGACTGAAGGTCACGGTCGGCGACGACGGGCAGCTCGTGGTCGATAAGAGCAAGATCTTGCGCATGGAGGCGGGACCCGAGCCCAACGAGCAGCATCCGGAAAGCATTCTCAAGGTCTAAACGGAACGGCTATGGCGCTTAAAGACAAACTGGAAGAAGTAAAAAAAGACATCGTCGAGAGCCATGTCTGGAAAGCGATCTTCCGCCACGGTTACGAGGACACGCCGCGGAACCGGGTGCTCATGGTCACGGCGAACGTATGGCTCCACCTCCATCCGGCGAAAGTGCGCCGTCACGGCGTCAGAATGCGCTTTACCTGGTGCATGGGCGGGCTCACGTTTCTCATGTTTCTCATGACCGTCGTCACCGGTATCTATCTGATGTTTTATTACCGGCCCGTGGGGGAGTACGCCTTCGCCGACATGCAGTACCTGGAACAAGACATGCCCTTCGGCATGCTGATGCGCAACATGCACCGCTGGGCGGCGCACGCGATGGTCGTTTTCGTCTGGCTGCACATGTTCCGCGTCTTTCTCACCGGTTCCTACAAGCCGCCGCGCGAGTTCAACTGGATCGTCGGCGTGCTGTTGCTGGTGCTGACGCTTTTGCTGAGCTTCACCGGGTATCTGCTGCCGTGGGACCAGCTCTCGATCTGGGCGGTCACGGTCGGTTCCAATATGGCGCGCGCCTCGCCGCTCCTCGGACACGAAGGACCGTTTCACGAGTTTGTCGGTGCAAATCCCGTTTATGACGCGCGTGCGTTTCTCTTCGGCGGCGGAGAGATCGGACCGCACACGTTGCTGCGCTTCTATATCCTGCACTGCATCTTCATTCCGCTCGTGGCCAGCCTCTTGATGGCGGTTCATTTCTGGCGCATCCGGCGCGACGGATTTTCCGGCCCGTCGCTCTAAAGGAAGGTTGCAGGGTTAAAAGGTTCCAGGGTTGAGGGTTAAAAATGGCGGACGAGGCCCAAGAAAAGAAAAAACCCGCGTCGGTCGACGACAAGATCCACACCTGGCCCCATCTCGTGCGCGGGGAGTTCCTGGTCACGATCTTCGTCGTGGTCGTACTCACGCTGTGGGCGCTGCTCCTCGATGCTCCGCTCGAGGAGCCGGCCAACCCCACGCGCACGCCCAACCCGTCGAAGGCGCCCTGGTACTTCCTCGGCTTGCAGGAGATGTTGGTTTACTACGATCCGTGGCACGCCGGGGTCGTCCTGCCGACGCTCATCATCATCGGCCTGATGGTGATTCCTTTTATCGACATCAATCCGGCCGGGAACGGCTACTACACGTTTAAGGACCGGAAGTACGAAATCCTCACCTTCTTTTTCGGCTTCCATATTCTCTGGGTGAGCATGATCATAATCGGGACCTTCTTTCGCGGCCCCGGCTGGAACCTGTTCTGGCCGTGGGAGCACTGGGATCCGCACAAGGTCCAGGCTTTGACCAACGTGGATCTTCCGTATCTGGTGGGCTTCCGGGATTACTACTGGTCCGCGGCGTTCGGGCTGTTTTGTGTCGTCGCTTATTTCATCGTCGGTATGGCGCTCTTCTATTACTGGGTGCTCCGGGTCAAAGGGAAGGAGTTCATGGAGCGGTGGGGACCCGTGCGCTTTGGGATCACCGCCTTTCTCATGGTCACGATGCTCGCGCTTCCCGTGAAGATGTTCCTGCGGCTCGCCCTTAACGTTAAGTACATCCTCGCCACGAAGTGGATCAATATCTGATCCCCCGATGTTCTACGTCGCTAAAACTTTCCAGGCCCTGGGAATTGCGGATGTCGGGTATGCGCTTTTCGTGGCTATCAATCAGGGCCGCTCGATGGCCGATGAGATCGTGCTGACGCTCGTCGGGGTCGGGCTTTTCTCGCTCGGCCGGGCGCTCGAGAGAAGGACGGCGTAACAAAAAATCGGTTTTCGTGCTTCGACCCTTCGGCTTTGCTCAGGACAGGCAGGCTCAGCACGAACGGAAAATCTTCACCCATTTTAACACTCCCCGTTCGCCCTGAGCCCTTCGACTTGGCTCAGGACGGGCTTGTCGAAGGGTGAACGGAGGGTTGGGAATTCAATCGAAGGTAACGACGATGGCGGTTCGCGGCGTTGACGAAAAAGAGGAAAAGAAATCTTACGGCAGCGTGTTCCTGCTTGGCAGCGCGCTGCTCGTCGTCGCCACTCTATGGTCGTTTTGGGACGACAACATCACGCGCCGGCCGTGGAAGAGATATCAGGCGAATTTCTACCGGCTGGATTACCAAAAAGCCAAAGCGGCCTACGCTGAAGAGGACAAGAAGCTCCAGGCCGATCCCGCCTACCAGGAGCTGGTAAAAAAGCTCAAAGCCGAGCAGGAGAGCTTGGAGAAGGGCGAATTATCCAAAAAGCTGAGGGCGCTGGAGAGCCAGGAAAAAAGCGCCACGGTTCGCTTTGGCGATCTCGACCAGAAAGTCAAGTTCATCAAGAGCGAGTTGGAAGAGGCGTGGTACGAGCACGACCACGCGCTGCAGCAGGGAAGATCCACCAAGCCCTATGAAGAAACCATCCGCGAGCTGGAAGGGCGCAAGGCCAAGCTCGATCCGGAAGTCGAAAAGGCGCGCCAGGAGAAGGAACGGATCAAAGACGAGATCAAGAAGATCAACGCGGGCATCAAGGATCTGGAGAACGAGCTGGCCAAAAAGACCGCCGAGCGCGATAAATGGCTGACGACGATCCAGAACGCCACCCTCGTCCAGCTTGGGCCCATCCCTCTTTATAAAATTCCCAACATACGCCAGGTCGTGCTGAACGAGTTCGACCGCAATACGTTCGACCAGCCGATCGCCCGCGTCGATCGCTGCCAGACCTGTCATACGGCGATCAACCGTCCCGGATTCGAAAACGACCCGCAGCCCTACCGCACGCATCCGCGCCGCGAAGTCCTGCTCGCCGACAACGCCCATCCGCCGGACAAGTTCGGATGCACGGGCTGCCACGACGGGCAGGGGCCGGCCGTGAGCGGCGCCATGAAAGCGCACGGAGAAACCCCGCCCGGCGAACACAATTACTGGGAACATCCGCTGCTTCGCGGGCCCAAGGTTCAATCGAGCTGCACGTCCTGCCATCTCAACGTGCAGGCGCTCGAAGACGCGCCTTTGGCCGCGCAAGGGCAGAGAATCTTCGAGCAGATCGGCTGCACCGGCTGCCATCTCGTCAAGGGCTACGAAGACATTCCGAAAATCGGCCCCAGCTTGAAGCGCATCAGCGCCAAGGTCGATCCGAGCTGGATGGTGCGCTGGATCGAGAACCCGCACAAATTCCGTCCGCGCACGCGGATGCCGAACTTCGAATTCAAGCAGGACGAGGCGGTGGCGATCGCCGCTTTTCTCTGGTCGCTCGCCAAAGAAGAAGGAGACAAGTGGCTGCAGGAGCATCCCATGCCCGCCGGTGTCCGCGACGGCGACAAGAGTCTTGCGGCCCAAGGCAAGACGCTGGTCGAATCGATCGGCTGCAAGGGCTGCCACGGCTTCGCCGAGGGAGAATTTAGCACCACCGTCGGGAAAGAAAAAGATCTCGTGCCCAATTTAAAGGACGTCGCCGGCAAAGTCGGCGCGCGCTGGACCTACTACTGGATCAAAAATCCGCGCGACTACTTCCCGCAGACCCACATGCCGAGTCTCCGCCTAACGGATGCGGAAGCGGCGGCGATTACCGGTTATCTGATGACTCTCGGCGCGACAACCGAGCCGATCGCCGGCATCGCGGAGAAGCTCGCCGACGCCAAGAACATCAAACGCGGCGAATCGTTGACGCGGAAGTACGGCTGCTTCGGCTGCCACGATATTCAGGGCATGGAAAAAGAGTCGCGCATCGGCGTCGAGCTGACGACCTTCGGCTCGAAGAAGCTCGAAGAATTATTTTTCGGCAACCACACCGATATCCCGAACACCTGGGACGACTGGACCACCAACAAGCTCAAGACGCCGCGCACCTACGCGACCGAGCGCGTCGAGCAGGTCATGCCGCAGTTCGATCTGGCCGACGAGGACATCAAGGCGCTTAGGACCTTGCTCGCCGGCTTTCAGGATCGGAAAGTCCCCGCGCGCTATATGGCCGAGCGCGGTCAAAGAGTCGTCCAGGTCGTCGAAGGCCGCAGGCTGATGCAGCAGTACAACTGCGTCGGCTGTCACGAGATCGAAAAGAGAGGCGGCTTCATCCGCCGCTACTACGAGGAGAATCCCGCGTTGGCGCCGCCGGTGCTCAACGGCGAAGGCGAGAAAGTTCAATCGCCCTGGCTCTTCGGCTTCATCAAAGAGCCTATCGGTCTCCGTCCGTGGCTCAAGCTCCGCATGCCCACGTTCCAGTTGAACGACGCCGAGGTCAATCAACTAGTCGGTTACTTCAACGGCCTGTCCAAAGTGGAAATTCCATACGCCTACTTCGACGAGCGGAAAATACCCCGAGAACATCTCGACGCGGCGCGCGTCCTCATCACGAAAGATTATTTCAACTGCTTTAGCTGCCATCAGCAGGGCGACAGAAAGCCCGAAGGGCCGGTGGAAGGCTGGGCGCCCGATCTCACTTTGGCCCGAAGCCGTCTGAGCCCGACCTGGATACTCAAGTGGTTGCAAGACCCGCAAAAAGTTCAGCCGGGAACCAAGATGCCGTCGTTCTTCCCCGGCGGGCCGGACAATATCCTCGGCGGCAAGGACGACCGCCAAATCGAAGCGCTGAGAGACTATATTATGTCCCTTGGAAAGGGCGGCCCCGGCCCGTCGGTAGAAAAGGCGCCTGCGAAGCCGGCGCCGAAAGGAAAAGTCGCATCGCGTTGAAGAAGTTGAATAAGTTGCTATGCTTTATCATCTAAGTGTTAAGGAGGGGGTATGAAGAAAGTTAATCTATTGGCATCGACGCTGGTCACGTTGCTGGCGCTTTCGCCGTCTTATCTGTCAGCTTATACGGGCGGCGACGTGAAAGATGGCGGAAGCATTTCGGGCACGGTCAAATTCGCGGGCACGGCCCCGGCGCCGAAAAAGCTCGAGGTCAGCAAGGACAAAGAAGTCTGCGGCAAAAGCGCCAAGACCGATCCGTCTCTCATCGTCTCGGGCGGCAACCTGGTCAACGCCGTGGTTTCGATCACCGACATCAAGAGCGGCAAGAAGATCGAGCAGAAGAAGGTGAAACTGGATCAGAAAGAGTGCGAATATCACCCGCACGTTCTGGCCTTCCCCGCCGGCAGCACGCTGGAGATCGGCAATCCCGACGGCATCCTGCACAACATTCACTCCTACAGCAAGGTGAATACGCCGTTCAACGTAGCCCAGCCGAAGTTCAAGAAGACGATGGAACAGAAAATCGACAAGCCGGAGATCATCAACATCAAGTGCGACGTGCACGGCTGGATGAGCGGCTGGCTCGTCGCGACGGAAAGTCCCTACGTCGCCGTCACCGACAACAGCGGCAGCTTCAAGCTGACCGACGTGCCGCCCGGAACCTACACGGTCCAGGTTTGGCACGAGACTCTAGCCAACGAAGCGGCTAAAACGAAGCCGGTGACTCAGAAGGTAACGGTCAAAGCCAAAGAAGACGCCAAGGTCAATTTCGAGATGGGGAAAAAGTAGAGAATTTTTCTCAGGGAGTGACCGGCCAGATACCCGATGTCAACCAGTAAGACACGGCGGCGATGGCGGCCGACGCAGGGATCGTGAAAATCCAGGCCCAGACGATACGGCCGGCCACTCCCCATCTCACCGCCGTGAGACGCTTCAGAGATCCGATCCCTACAATCGATCCTGTAATCGTGTGAGTCGTGCTCACGGGGATTCCGAGCGCCCCCGTGGTAAAAAGCGTCAAGGCTCCTCCAGTTTCCGCACAAAATCCGTCAACCGGTTTTAGTTTGACAATCTTCTGACCCATCGTTTTGACAATCCTCCACCCTCCGAAGAGAGTTCCGAGGCCCATGGCCGCATGACAAGAGAGGACGACCCACAAGGGAACGTGGAACTTCCCACCTAATACACCCGCTGAGAATAACAGCACCGTGATGATTCCCATCGTTTTCTGCGCGTCGTTTCCGCCGTGCCCTAGGCTGTATAATGCAGCGGAAATCAGTTGACCTTTGCGAAATAGCCCGTCTACGCGACCTGGAGCCTGATGCTGAAATAACCGGTAAACTATCACGCCCAACAGCAATCCTAGGATCATTCCGATAATTGGCGCGAGTACCATGAAGATTGTTGTCTTTATGACGCCTGCCCACACCAGGGACCCAGTGCCAGCTTTAACCAGCGCGGCTCCGATAAAACCTCCCATCAGCGCATGCGATGAACTGGTCGGCAGCCCCCAATACCACGTGATGAGGTCCCACGCAGAAGCACCAATCAACGTAGCTGCAATGACGTGCCGATCGACAATGGCGGGGTCGACGATGCCCTTTCCTACGGTGTTGGCGACGTGTAGTTCAAAAACGAGAAAGGCGATAAAATTGAAAAAGGCGGCCCAAACGACGGCATACCGAGGCGAAAGAACCCTCGTAGACACGACGGTCGCGATCGAATTGGCCGCATCGTGAAAGCCGTTGATAAAGTCGAAGGCTAAAGCGAGAAAGACAAGAGCGGCGAGACCGAGATCCATGGTGTCATCAAAACTATTTTTCTAGGTCGGGCTACGCTAGCATTAAAATTCTACAGTATCAACGAAACAGACCGTTTGGTCCTGTTACTTGCGGTATATTTTGTTCTTGTAGTAGTTCCACGCGCGCTCGAGATCCACCGGAGGCAGCGTTTCTTTCTTTCCCAAGACCGATTCTTCTGAGCCAAGAAACACTGGCGCGCCGATCTGCAGCGCGCCGTAAAGCATGTCCGCGGCCTCTTCCAAATAAATCGCCATCATCACGGCTTCGGGAATCGTCCTTCCCACGGTGACCTGACCGTTGCCCCTCAAGAGCACCGCCGGATTTTGTCCGAGAGTTTCCGCGACCTCCGCGCCGAGTGCCGGAGTCGAGATCAATGGGGTCTGGGAAAAAAGCGGCACGCCGCCGTGGAAAAAGCTGCCGTGATTGTGAACCGGTTCGATTTTCCTGTCCGTGACCGAGAAATAGTTGGCCTTGCGGGCATGGATGCGCGCGATCGCCTGCACCTCAACTCTTTTTTGGAAGATCGCCGCGTGCAGCGCCGCCTCGAACGGCGCCGCCGATTTCCCCGCGACGACCTTGCCATGGAGATCCAGCGTCAACAGGTCCTTTTCCTTCACGAGGGCGAGACTAACGCGCGGCGTCAGCAGAAACAGGTCCGTGCCGGGGATGCGGGCGCTCACGTGGCCGAAGCCGCGGACGAGTTCTTCTTGCGAGAGTATTCTACACGCTACAACCAGGTTCTTTTTTAAATCGAAAATCCTCTTTTTCATTCGTTTCCCTTGAATTGAAGAAAGTTTGTTGTATATATAGCATTCGTAACGTGCGCGAAAGAGTCGACATGCAGGTCAAAGTAGATACCGATATCGTTTCCACAGGCGAAGAAAGGCCGGTCAGGTTTATCCTGGGCGGGCGTTCCATCAAGATCGACGATATCATGGATCGTTGGTACAGCCCGCAGGGAAGCTATTATCGCGTGTTGGGCGACGACGGAAACTTTTATATCCTCAAGGGGCCCGCCGAAGGGGAGTTGTGGGAGCTTGTCTCCTTCACGCACAAAGACTCGAGGGGCACCGAACCCGAATTCGAAGGAACGAAGGAGCTTCAATAGAATTCCCATCTGATCTTGCCGAGTGGTCCGGCACTCCGGGCTTTGGGCCACGATTCTCCAAAAGACAGTTTCAGATTTCGCGTTTTCGGGGTTCAGATTAAACTCGAAACTCAAACTGGAAAATATGAAAGCTGGGTAGTGCGATGGCTGATAAGAAGATCGGAACCGTAACCGACTGGAAATATTCTTCGGACGTGCTGGCGATCTTTCGCATGATGCCCCAGGCCGATAGCAAGTTTCCCGGCTACAAGGCCGGGCAGTACATGGCGCTGCAGCGGAACGACTGCAGGTTGACGAAGAAAATCGTCAAGGACGGCGGAAAAGTCGAATACGCAATCGTCCTCGACGATCAGGGAAAGCCGAAGCGCGGGGCGGTCACCCATTCTTATTCGATTTCCTCGGCGCCGTTCGAGACCGAGCAAAACGGCTGGCTCGAATTCTACGTCATTCTCGAAATGGACGGCGTCGTGCCGGGGCGGCTCACCGAGTCCATGTTTCGGATGAAGCCGGGCGGCGACGACAAGATGGTCTACTACGAAAAGATCGCCGGCGACTTCACGCTCGACAAGCGCGCCGCGGGTTTTAAGAACGTCATCCTGGTCGGCACCGGGACCGGATTGGCGCCGTTTATCTCGATGGTGAAGCAGATCGACTTTGAGGCGAAATCGGGCAAGACCGATTCCGTCAAGTACACGCTGCTCCACACCAACCGGACTTACGAAGAGTTGGATTACTATCAAGACTTGTTGGCGCTCGAAGCGGCCGAGCGCTTCGATTTCGTCTACGTGCCGACCGTCAGCCGGCCGACCCAGCGCGATCTCGGCGATCCCAAGCTTGGCACGGGGCGCGCAAACAACGTGCTGCGCTATCTATTGGGCATGCCGATCAAAGAAGAGCAGGACTTGCAGGAGATCGCGGCGAAAGGCGGAGACACCGCGAAGGCGAAGGCGGCGTTGGAAAAAACCGTCAAGCCGGCCCTGCCGAAAAAGTTTTCGCGCGAATCGCTCCGCGACCGGTTCGACCCGTCGAGCACGGTCGTTGTCACCTGCGGCAACCCGTGGTCGATGGAAGACATCAAGTACGCGGCCGAGACGAGCGGCATGAAGTTCGAGAAGGAAGATTGGTGATTCTAGGTTATAGTCTCGCGCAAAGGCGAGGGCTGCCAAGAAAAAATTATTTTTACTTTGCGTTCTTGGCGTCTTGGCGCGAGTAAATCCCCCAGTACTACGAAAATCGCGAAATTTTTAACGTCAGCGTCCGCCGAAGACTTTTGCCAGGAAACCTTCCTTTTCCAGCTCGGCGATGAAACGGTTCGTCAGGGAATCTTTCGGCTGCAAGTCCTTCGCGTCCGGGCGTGCCTTCTTCAGCATGGACGCCGAGAGCTCCAGACCTTCCAACGTGGGATACGGCTTCGTCGGAAAGACTTTCCCGTAATAGCGGAAGGTTTCGTCGAGCTGGTCCTTGTCTTTTTGCGCGTCTAATTTCAAAAACTTGGCGATGTTTTGCGTAACGACGTCCTTCTTCGACGGATCTTTCCAGTAGGCCAAACCCTCGATTGTGCCCCTGAGAAAGCGCAGGACCAGTTCGGGCTGGCGTTCGAGAAAATCTTTTCGGGCGACGATCTGCTGGTGCGAATAGGCGACTCCCGACTCCGACATATCGATCAAATCGTTGAAGCCGAGCCGGCGGCCGACGAGATTGAACGGCGGGCTGACGATCGCCGCGTCCACGACGCCCGCCCGGAGCGCCGCGAAGCGCTCGCTCTGGCCGCCGACCTGAAGAATCACCACGTCCTTCTCCGGCTTCAAGTCGTAACGTTCGACGGCGTGCCGCACCGCGACGTCCGAGGAAGAGCCGAAGCGGCTGATGGCGATTTTTTTGCCCCGCAGCTCGGCCGGCGTTTTTATCTCCGCTTTCGTCAGGATCGTGAAGGGAAACGTATTGACGATTCCGCCGATGAAGAGAAGATTCACGCCCTTGATATTGCTCGCGAGGACCGTGACGCCTTCGGAGAACGCCAGGGGCAGATCGCCCGCGAGCATGGCCTGGATCAACTGGGTGCCGCCCTGGAACGCGATCAGCTCCAGGTCGATGTTGTGCTTTTGATAAAGGCCGAGCTGTTTGTCCACGTAGGGATGGCTGTTCGTGCCGCTGATGCCGGCGATGCCGAGGCGCACCGCCGTGAGACTTTTCTGCGCCCAAGCGCCCGTGCCGGACGACAGCATTGCGATCATGGACATAACGATTGTGATGATGAAGCGCTTCATCGGCCGGCCTCCGTCGGATATTTTTTCTTGACCCAACCCGCGAACCCTTCTTCGAGGACGATCGCGTTCCGGTAGCCCTTCCCTCGAAGCGCGAGGTAAGCGTAGGATTCGTCTACGCCTCCGGGCGGGCAGCCGCAATAGAGGACCACCCGCCCCGACTGCGGCACTTCGGCGGATCTTTTTTGCAACTCCCCGACGGGAATCGAGCGCGCTCCGGGCAGCCGACCCTTTTGGAATTCGCTCGGCGGACGCAGATCGATGAAGATAATTTTCTCGCCGCTATCTAGCAGGGCTTTAACCCGCTCGGCGGGGATGGTCGGAATGAACTCGTCGTCGTGCCCTGCATGCGCCGCGGGTGTCAGCCACAGGGTAAGACAAACCAGCGCGCCAAGCGGTCTCCAACAAAGCGCCGCGCCGACGCTCCCGGACGCGACTGCGATCATGGCAGCTCGCTGTGAATAATCTTTCCTCCTACGATCGTGGCGACGCTCTTGATGCCGGGGATCTCGGCTTCCGGGACGGTGAGGAAATCTTTGTTGAGAACGACGATATCCGCCCACTTGCCGGTCTCCAGCGAGCCGAGAAGGTTTTCCCGCAGCACGTACTCCGAAGCCCAACGCGTCGCCATCAGGAGCACCGTCTTCCGGTCCACGGCGTTTTTCGCGCCCCAGACTTTGCCGTTTTCGTCTTTGCGGCTGATCAACGCATAAAAACCGGAGAACGGTTTGATTCCAAGGTCGGGATCGTCCTGCTCCCACGTCACCCTGCCGCCGGCGTCGAGAATGCTTTTTACCGGGACCACCCAGTTGTGCGCGGTCGCTTCGCCGTAATCGCGTGCGACCCGGTCGGCGCGCAGCAGATACTTGGGCGCGCAGCTCCACATGATGCCGAACTTTTTCGCGCGTTCGATCTGGTCCGGCCGCGGGACCATGGTGCAATGGTCGAGCACGTGCTTTTTCTCCCGCACTTGCTCCAGCGCCAATCCCGCCTCCTGGCTCGCCTTCTCGATGATGTCGAGGAGGACATCGACCGCCTTGTCGCCCGCGTTGTGCGTGCCGGAAATTCTTAAGCCGGCCTTGACCGCCTCGTAGACGGCGCGCCCGCGCACGTTGTCCAGCGTCAGCCGGCAGTCCTCGCGCGCCTTGATTTTAGGATCGGGCGACAGCGTCGTGCAGACGCCGGGATAGGAAGAGTCGCTCGAGCCGGCGGAGACGCCGATCAGCCACATGCGGTCGGTGCCGTGGCCGATGAGATTGCCGGAGCGCTTGACGTAGTTTTCGGCGTAGACGTTGTCGCGGTAGCCGGCCTCGTTGGTGTAGGCGACGCGAAGCGGCAGTTGGCCTTTGCTCTCCATATAGTTGAACGCGGAGATCGCTTCCGATCCCAGCGAAGAAGACCAGGTCGTGATGCCGGCCGCGCCCCACAGTTGAAGCTCTCTCAGATAGATCGGCGCCAGCTCCTCCGGCTTGGGCTTGGGAATGATCTCTTCGTCGAAGATGAGGCTCACGCCGGAGCCGATCCGCCCGGTGAATTCGCCCTTCGCGTCCTTGGGCAAATCCAACAATTTGGCATCGTACCGTTTGAGCAGCTCCGCCAGCGCTTTGCTGTTGGTCATCGCTTTGGTGTCGGTGACGTGGATGACGGCCGGGTTGTTGGGGACGACCTTGTCGAGGTCGAAGCGCGTCTTGTTGATGACGAAGCCGTCGGCGACGGCGCGCGGCCGGATGCGCGCGATCAGCCACTCGCCGGGCTTGGTCTTCTGCGCCAGCTCCCCGATGCGCTCGAGCAACTCCTCCTCGGTGCGCCCCGCGATGCTGGTCTCGACGAGCCTCGGATTCATCTCGCGGGCGAAGCGGTCGAGGGAATATTCGTGGAGATGCGAATGCGTATCGATCAGGCCGGGAATGACGGTCCGCCCCGACAAATTGATTCTTCTGGTCTTGGGGCCCGCCAGAGCAAGGATTGCTTTGTCCGCTCCCACCTTGAGAATTTTTCCGTCACGCACGGCGAGCGCCTGGACGATCCTGAACTTGTCATCGACGGTGACGATCTTGCCGTTGTGCAGGATCATGTCGGCGTAGCGGACGATCTCCGGCGGGAGAGTCTGCGCCGACGCCTGGCCGACGAAGAAAACGAGTAGCGCCAGAAGAACCCTTTGCGTCATGGGAATCTCCTTCGGTTCGGAATGTTGTTTCGTCGAAGCGCGGTCATGAGCACTAAGCGATGAATTTCAGCTCAGACAATTCCCTCACTCTCGCCCTCTCCCAGAGGGAGAGGGAAGGGGTGAGGGTTTTCGATGACATGAAGTTCATTCCTGTTGCATGCGCTTGAGCCGTGTACTATGCCGGTGGAGTCGGAGTCAAGCACGTTGCCGGTTCCCTCAGTGCACATGATCGTCCGGCGCGGGCGCCGAGGGTTTTTCTTTGTTCAGCCCGTCAATTTCTTGCAAAAGATTTTCCATCTTCGACCAGCCGATATCCTCGCCCTGTATCCAGCGCGCGCGCACGTATCCCTGGCGGTCGATGAGAAATTCCACGTGCCCGGGGATCGGCGGATCGGGAAGCGTTCCGTCGGCGGAAAAGCTCCGCCGGAAGAGAGCGTACGTGGCAAATATTTCCTGACCGCCGTCCGTCACGACGGGCAGAAGACCGACGGATGGATGGGTCCGCTGTTCTTGTTCTCGAGGTATCGCCAGCACTTCGACTCCAAGGCTGCGGAGCTTTTCGTAGGCCTGGGCCAGCTCTTCCAGCCGTGTCTTTGATCGCTCCGCGAAGAGCACGAGCAAAACGATATTCCGTCCTCTGCGGTCCTTGAGCGCCTCGCCCTCCACCTGCGCGGTTCCGTAAACGAAATCCGGCGCGACCAGCCATGGGCGCTCCGCCAGAGGAGCCATGGAGCGGGCCTGCTCGGCCGCTGAGAGAGTTCGGAGAAAATTGATCAAGTCCCAAATCTCTTCTTCGCTCAGACTCTGGTGAAATCCGGGCATGGCCGTTTCTTTGATGCCGTGGTTGAGCCACCAAAAAAGATCTCCAACCGTGTGGTCGGCCGTGTGCTTGGCGGTCAAGTCCGCCGCCGGCTTCGGCTTCAATTCTTTGCCGCTGGGGCCGTCTCCGTATCCGGAAATCCCGTGGCAGGTCGCGCAGCTCTCCTGGTAAAGGCGCAGCCCGTTGGCGACGGAGATCGCCTGATAGGGCACGGAAGGTCTGCCGTACGTCGTCGGATAGGCGTCGATCGACAGTGCGGAAGAGACGACGATCCCGCCATAGGCGGAAGCGGCCAGTCCCGCGCCCGCCAACCAGTAACGCTTGCGGCGGCGGACCAAAGCAAAGCAAACTCCAATGAATCCCGTGGCGGCCAGCCAATTTCCCAGTGCGACCTCGGAGCGAATCTTGGGATTTTTTTCAACCGCGCTCCAATTCCAGCGAGAGGAGAACGGCCACGATGGCTGAATATGGCGTGCGGGAGGCGTTACGCTCATCGCGCCGACGATCAGGAGGATGCACGCTCCCAGACTCGCTTCGGCGACAACGTTCCGTTTGAGTCGACGGAAAAGATTCTTCGATTGCTCGAGGCCGCGCCGCGTCGTCATGGAAAGAATAGCCGGTTTTAACTCCAATAGATTGATGGCCGCGATCACGATCAGCGGCAGAAGCAGGCCGAGCTTTGCCAGCAGGAGCTTACCGTAAGTTGTTCCTACCAGCGGGGGTACGGCGCCCACGAGGTTCCATGCGTTGAAAAGTCCGGTGACGACGAGAATGCCAACGCTCGCTAAGCCGAGAACTGAGAAGCGGCGAGTCGCTTCTTTCCCTACATCTTTGCTCCACTGCTCGTCGGCTCGCCGCAACCAAACAAGAAAAAACGCGAACGAAACCAGTCCGCCGAGCCAAACACTCGCGGCGAGCGCGTGCAGGCTATCAGCTACAAGTTGGACAGCGAGCTTCCCTCCCTCTCCCGCAGCGGCGTGTCCGGAAAATGCTTGCGCCATGACAATAACCATGGCGATAACCAGCACGCTGTTGTTTAAGTACTTTGAATTGTTTTTCTCTCGCGGAAAATAAAGCAGCGCCGCCAGCAAAAGCATCAGGCCGGCGCGAAAAACCCAGACCATCCCGGATTGCGTGCCGATGAGGACTCCCCAGATAGCGGCCGGTGTGAGAGACCCCGTGACCGAAGCGGTCTGAATAAAAAAGCCAGCCAGGCCGACGAGGAAAGCGGCGAGAAGGCTCCACCTGACGAGCCCGCGCCGAAATCGCTCTAAAGCTTCAACCTTGGCCGGTTGCTCGCCGCCCGTTTTCGTCAAGGCCGGACGCTCGACAAAATAATCGAAGGCGAAACTTCCGATGAGCAGCGACAGCGCTGCGAGGTGGACAAACCTAATGGCGGCGGCGAGGGTGGTCACAATTACCGGCTCTCCCGGATCGTAAACGGAAAATCCTGCTCCACTGTGTGGCCGTCCACGGAGAGGACGCGGAAGCGCACGACGTATTTCCCCGGAGGAAGCGACTTGACGCCGATGGAGAGTTGCTTCGGATCTTCTTCAGCTACTTTAGCGTCGCCGAGATCGACCGGCGTCCCTCCCGCATCGACGACGGAAGCTTTCGAGAAGCGCGGCTCCAGCCTTTCGTTGAACCAGAGTTGGATTCTCGACGGCGAATGCAGCAGCGTGGCGCGGCCGGCGGGGATGGATTTTACCAGGTAGGCGTGGGCAAAACCCATCGACGGGAAAAGCAATAGGAGACAAATGAAGCTCAGCCGGATTCGATTCAATTTATGAGACCGCTCTCAACCGGATATTTCCGTTTCACCCAGCCGGCAAATCCCTCTTCCATCACGCTCACGTTGCGGTATCCCTTGGCTTCGAGAAAGGCGTACGCGGCGTCGATCTCTTTCGCCGGGCAATCGCAATAGATGATGACCCGGCCGGCGCGCGGGATCTTGCCGAACTGCTTTTCCAAGTCCGACTTGGGGACCGAGCGGGCGCCGGGCAATCTCTTCTTGCGAAATTCCGTCGCCGGCCGCAGATCGATAAAAATAACTTTCTCGCCGACGTCGAGAAAAAGTTTGGCGCGCTCGGGAGTCAGGGTATAGGCGATGAGCGCGTCCTGATCGTGCTCCGCGCCGGCCGAGGCGGGCCAAAACAGCAAGCCTAGACATGTCAGCAGCAGGGCGTAAGGCGCGCGGCGGTCGGTTGAACGAAGCACGACGATTGAATACTGCGAAACGGTTTTTGTCGTCAAGGATCAATGGCAAAACCGGCGGCCATTGGGTTTCACAATAGGCGCGAAAGGCCTTGACAAAACTTCGCATGCAAAACTAAGATCGCGTTCGATTCAACCAGGCAAAGAAGAGAAGGGAGGCAAGCGTTATGGATAGACGGAGAACAAAATTTATCTTGCCGGCGATCTTGGTCGGGCTGTTATTTTTTCACGCCGAGCGAGCTTACTCCCAGGCCAAGCCGGCCGCGGACCCGCTGGTCCAGTATCCGCAGACGATTCTCTACAACGGCAAGATCCTCACCATGGACAAAGACGACAAGAGCTTCACCGTGGCCCAGGCCGTGGCCATACGGGACAAGACCATCATCCGGGTCGGCAAGGACCCGGACGTCCTCAAACTCGCCGGACCGGCGACGCGGAAAATCAACCTGGCCGGAAAAGTGGCGACGCCGGGACTGATCGAGACGCACAAGCACATGCAGGACTCGGCGATGCGCGATTTTTTGCCCAAGGACCTCTACGTGCCGTCGGTCGAGTGGGACAGCAAAGCGGTCGGATTGAAACAACTGAAGGAGGCCGTCGCCAAATACAAAGCCGGCGAGCCGGTTTACGTCAGGATCGACACCCGCTGGACGCAGGCTTTGAAGGACACGACCCGCTGGGACCTCGACACCGTCTCCGCCAATAATCCGGTCTTCCTCCTGAAGAAGGGCGTCGAGGACAACCTCGTTATCAACACCAAGGCGCTGGAGATGATCCTGGCGCGCTTTCCCGAGGGGCTCACCGGCTTGGTCAAGGACGCCAAGGGAATCTACACCGGACTCATCGTCGAAGACTCTTACGCGGACGGAATCATCGAGTGGACCTTTCTCCCGCGGCAGAAATATTTCGGCGGCGTGCTCGCGGACCCCTACGCCAAGCAGATGGTGGCGCAGGTAAGCATGGGCGTTACGACGGTCTCGACGCGCATCTTCTCTTTCGAGCTCGACGGCTATCTCCACCTCGACCGCCAGGGAAAGATGATTCACCGGCTCGCCTACTCCGACACCAACGCGCGCGATATTCCCCATCCGGAAGATTATTTTTTGAAGCTTACCGCCCCGATCGGCCACGGCAGCGAGATGATCTGGATGATCGGCGTGCTGCCGGGGAGCCTCGACGGCTCGCTGTCGATCCGCGAGGGCCGGCACTGCACCTCGATCCCGCAGCAGCGTAAAACCCCCTGGGGCCCCTACGGCGAATGCAAAATAAAAAAACCGGAGCTGTTCAATCACCGCGACGCGATCATGGCGATCGGCAAGCTGGGTCTGAGAATCACCGGCATGCACAGCGAGGGCGACGCGGCGACTTCCGCTTTTCTCGATCTCGCCGAGCAGATCGAAAAAGAGCGCGGCCGGCCTCTATCCGAGCTTAAATGGACCATGGACCACTGCGGCATGGTCAACCCCAAAGATTGGCCGCGCATCAAGAAGCTCGGCATCATGATGAGCTGCTACGCGGGACAGGAGGCCGGACCCCGACGCTTCGAGACCGCGGTTATGCATGGAGAAAAAGTCGCGCGGGAGTGGGCCATACCCACGAACAAAATGCTCAAGGCGGGTCTTCAAGTCGTCAACGAATCGATGCGCACGCCCGGCATCTCCATGTGGGCCGACTTGACCGGCGCCGGTCCGGACTCCAAGGACAAAGTCTACGCCCCTGAAGAAAAGCTGGACCGCGAGACGTTTCTCCTCCTCTCCACCCGTTGGGCCGCGCGCTACGTCCTTAAAGAGAAAGAACTCGGCTCGATCGAAACGGGGAAGTGGGCGGACATCGTCGTCTGGGATCGCGACATCATGAAAGTCCCGGCCGAACAACTGAAAGAGATGCAGCCGCTTCTGACCATGATCGGCGGCAAGATGGTCTACGCCCACAAGGACTTCGCCAAGGCGCAGAACATCAAGGCGGACATCCTGGGGCCCGATGCCGGCGCGGACGATCGACGGGCCAGGGAATTCGAGCGCGGCTGGGACGTGAACCGCATCCTCAGAAAGACAGGGGGCGAATAGAAGAGATGGCGGGACAGGACGGACTTTTCTCATCGGGCGGCGCCGAGATCGAAGTCTCCGGACTCACCAAGGTTTACAAAACCGGCGACATCGAGGCGCTGGTGCTTCGAGGACTCGATCTCGGGGTCGCGGCCGGTCAGGCCGTCGCCGTCATGGGCCCGAGCGGCTGCGGCAAGACGACGTTCTTCAACCTCTTGGGAGGAGTGGACGTACCGAGCGGCGGCGAGATTCGCTTGAAGGAGCCCAAGGGCCCGACGATCATCAACTCACTCTCCGAAAGAGAGCTGGAGCAGTATCGCCTGAAAAAGACCGGCTACATCTTTCAGCTCTTCAATTTGATCCCGATTTTGACGGCCGAGGAGAACGTCGCGCTGCCGTTGATGATCGCCGGCGTGTCCGCGGCCGAGCGCAAGGAGAGGGCGCGCGCGCTTCTGGAGTTGGTGGGTCTCAAGGACAAAGCCGGCAAGCGGCCCGACGAAATGAGCGGGGGCGAGCAACAGCGCGTCGCGATCGCTGTGGCGCTGGCGAACGATCCGCCGCTGCTTCTCGCCGACGAGCCCACCGGCAACCTCGACAGCAAGAACACTATCGTCGTCACCGACCTCCTGGTCTCGCTGGCCGAGAGATACGGCAAGACCGTCCTGATGGCCACACACGATTCCAAAGTCGCCGACAAAGTTCACAAGGTCTATCACATGGAGGACGGGAGGCTGAACGGGGGTTAACTTGAAAACCCTCATCCCTACCCTCTCCCTCTGGGCGAGGGTGACGGAATCTGTTTAAGGATGGAGGCTCATCGCTCAGTGCGGCGGGCTCGCTTTCGGAGGACAACCGTGAGAATCGGTTCCCTCGCCCGCTTTAGCCTGAGGCTGATCCGCCTCTGGCGGATGCGGGAGAGGGTTAGGGTGAGGGATCTATGAAGTTTTTCTGGCTCGTCGGCGCGCGCGGCTTTCGCGCCATGCTTCTCACCACGCTGCTCGCTTTGGCGACGCTTTCGGCGCTCAACCTCTCCTCGCTCTACGGCCTCAGCAGCTATGTCTCCGGCGAAGTGGCCAAGGTGCCCTGGGACATCCGCGCCTTCATGGGGACCGATCCGTCCCAGGCGCAAGTTTTTAGAGACATCGTCGCCGGCCACGAGACGATCCGCAAGGTAGAGACATTTACTTTCCTAAAAATCGGCATTCAGAAAGCCATGGAGGTGGAGATCGACGGCCGGCGCGCGCCGATGAGCTGGCTCTTCTTTCTCGCCAGCAGCTCGCCCGATCTCATGCCGCCCGGCTTTTTTCCCCCGTCCGGCAAGCAGGCGACCATCGTCATGCTCGACGGCGGCTATCCTTTCGCACCGATCGCGCGCGGCGGCGAGATAAAAATTTTCATTTCGGGAGAGGCGGGAGGCCGGGCAAAGCCTTTCTACGATCTCAAAGTCTCCGAGCTGGGACAGATCCAGCGGGCGGAGCTCCTCAAATGGAGCGTCAACCAGCTCGGCCCCCGCTCCGCGCCGACGTTTCCAACGAACGCCTTTCTGATCGTCGTCTCGCCCGAAGAGATGAAAAACGTCGTCGATGCGTTTGTCGGATTTTTTGAAAAAAATCCCCAGACCGCCGGCTACTGGCTTCCCTTCGTAACTTATCTCGCGTCGATTCAACGGGACAAGCTGCTCTCCTTTTGGGATCTCCAGGGCTCGCTCGGCCGCATCCAATCTCTGGTCGAGCAATTCTCCGAGCGCGGCGCGCCCTACAGGATCGCCATCGAGAGCGACCTCTTGGCGCTTTTCACCAAAGGCGTCGAGGTCGCGGGCTTCCTCCGCTGGGTGAGCCTCCTCATTTCCGCGCCGCTTCTCTGGGTCACCTGGATCTTTGGCTCGAGCATCGCCCGTCTCGTCGCGCTGAACGAAAGGCGGCTCCTCGGCCTGCTGCGGCTGAGAGGCGCGCCGGGAAAAATCCTCGGCAACTGCATGCAGGCCGCGATCATCTGCGGCGGTCTCCTCGGCGGGCTGTTGGGCTATTTTCTCGGGCCGCTGGTCTTTCTCGCCCTGCGCCGTCCGGAAACCGGCGGCGGCATCGGCGAGCTGTTCCGCGTCATCCTGGATCCATCGACCTTGTTGGGCTACGTTCTGGTGAGCGTCTTCATGGCCTGGCTGGCAGGCCGAAGAGCGGTCGGCTACGTCCAGTCCATCGGCCCGCGCGAGGCGGTCGCGCGCGTCGCCTCCTCGGAAGCCGGCACGATCCAGCCGCGGATCGGCGTATTGCCGCTGCTGTCGCTGCTCTTGGGCGTTTACGGCCTGGCCTCGTGGCTTTTCAAATTCTCCGGCAAGGCCGGCTTCGTCGATTTTGTCGTTAGCTTCTCCGCCCCCGCGCTGTTTATTTACGGCTTCGCATCCGTCGTGGCTTATCTGGTGCCGCGCGTTAAAGCGCTCTCCGCCGTCATGCATCGCACCGCCGGTCGAATGAGCGAGCTGGCGCAAAGAAACATCGAGTTGAAGCCGCATCGTGTCGCCTCGATTATGGCGATCGCCGCGCTGGTGTTGAGCGCCACGCTCTATCCGCAATCGGCCTTCGATATTTTTTCCGACACGACGCTGAGGACCGTGAAGATGCGCGTCGGCTCGGATTTAAACGTCATGGCCGAACCGGCCGATTTCGGCGCGGAGAATAAACCCGACCTGGCTCAATCCATCGCGGGCGTGAAACCGTTGATCGAGAAAATCGCCAGGCTCGACGGAGTGCGTTCCGCGGCGCCGGTCTATGAATTTATAACTTCCGCCGTACTGCCGAAAAACGCGGTCATTTATTACCTCGACACCGATGCTTACCTCAACACCAGCTACTATGAAAATGAGATCGGTGTGCATGCGGGCTTCCGCCAATCGATTCGCAGCGCCGCCGAGGGCGTGGTCCTCTCCAAGGACGTGGCGGACGAGCTGAAAGCGAAGCCGGGCGACCCCATCATGCTGGAGCTCATGCCGAAGCCGGTGCCGAGCACCGTGACCGGAGTCGTGAACACTCTGCCCGGCGCATTGCGCTCCTTCAGCGAGGCCGGCACCACCAATCTCAGCTACATCACCGACCTCTTTGCCATCTATCCGTTTGTCGTGAGCGACGTTCAAAACCCGATCGCGCGCGAGCTGCGCGGCTTTGTCTCGCGGGTAATCTTACTGATCAGAGTCAAAGAGGGCTACTCCACGGCCAAGGTCGAGCAGCAGGTGCGCGCGTTGCTTCCCGGCGCGCCGCTGCGTCTGCTCGATCAGGAAGTCAAAAAGATGAAGGGGGACATGTTCGTCTCCCTGTCGCAGGAGAACATGCGTCTTTACGTCCTGGGAGGTTTCTTGATCGCGCTGCTGGCGCTGGTCTCGATCTCGACGATCAATTTTACCGAGAGCCGGCGCATTTACGCTCTCCTCCGCCTGAGGGGCGCCATGCCGCGCCATCTCGTCGGCGTCTCTCTCGCCGATCTGCTGATGCCCGCGTTGCTGGGTGGCCTGCTCGGTTCTCTCCTGGGTCTCTTCGCCGGCTTCAACGTCGTGCACCGTATCTGGATGATTCCCCAGCAAGCCACCCCGGCCATCGTGGCCAGCCCCAGCTTCTTCTTGTCGCCGCAGAGCATCTTCATGGCCGCGACTCTCCTGGCGCTTTTTGCCTGCGCGGCGGTGGTCCTGAGCTTGAGGGTCTACCGTAAGTCTGCCCGTGTCGCCCTCAGCGAGACCTGAGGGTGCTGAAAAACGCCGACAGCATCGATCCACCCGGGAGTCTCTTTCCGGGCCGATGCGATACAGCCGTCCTACACTCAACGAAAATGCTGAGAGTCTCACTTTCATATGCTTGATGCTCCTTGTCCCGCGCATCGGCCCTTCAAGAAACACCCAGGTGGACGCTTGCGATGGAGCTTGCCAATCATACCCCGCTTGAATAAAATCCGCTTCGCTCTATAAAAGGAAAGACCCGTCTATTTCGGAGGGACTTGACAGACTTGCCATGTTTTACGATGTCTATGTAACGAGGCCGGGGCTAAAAAATTATATATCTCGCTTCCATTTTAGTAAAGGAGGTAGACGGAGTTATGGCAGACGAAAGAAACGAAGGGCTTGAGGTCACCGAAGCTCAGATTGCAGTGCACTGGAAGGAAGAAGACTATTACTACCCGTCGCCGAAGTTTATTGGTCAGGCCAACGCCTCTGATCCGGAAATTTTCGAGCGCTTTAACGAGAAGAATTTCCCTGAATGCTTCAAGGAGTATGCTGATCTGCTCTCCTGGGATGAGTATTGGCATACGACGCTTGATACCAGCAACCCCCCTTTCTGGAAGTGGTTTGTCGGCGGAAAGTTAAACGCCTGTTACAACTGTGTGGACAGGCACTTGGAGAAGAATAAAAACAAAGCCGCCTTTATCTGGGTGCCGGAGCTGGAGGAGGAGACTACCGAGGCCATAACTTATCAGGAGCTTTATGTAAGAGTGAATGAGTTCGCTGCGCTTCTCAGAGACTTTTGCGGAGTCAAGGCCGGCGATAGGGTAACGTTCCATTTGCCGATGGTGCCGGCGCTGCCGGTCTCGATGCTCGCTTGCGCCAGGCTTGGCGTCATCCACTCTCAGGTATTTGGCGGATTCAGCGGCGCCGCCTGCGGGGGCAGAATAGCGGACTCCGGCAGTCATATTCTCGTCACTATGGATGGCTACTACCGAAATGGTGAGCTGCTCGATCAAAAAATCAAAGCCGACGAAGCGGTTGAAGTGGCAGCGAAGGACGGCGTTCGTGTGGATAAAGTCCTGGTGTGGAGGCGTTATCCCGGAAAGTATTCCTCCCCGACGCCCATGGTGAAGGGTCGTGATTACTTCGTTGATGATTTGCTCAAAGACTTTCGCGGCAAAGGAGTCGATCCCGTATCGATGCCGGCCGAAGCTCCTCTGTTCATGATGTATACCAGCGGTACAACGGCGAAGCCGAAGGGGTGTCAGCATAGCACCGGGGGATATTTGGCCTATGTTGCAGGCACGTCGAAGTATTATCAGGACATTCACCCGGAGGACGTTTATTGGTGCTTCGCCGATATAGGATGGATCACAGGCCACTCCTACATTGTTTACGGTCCGTTGGCTCTTTGCGCCACCAGCGTCATGTATGAAGGCGTGCCCACCTACCCGGATGCCGGGCGGCCCTGGAGAATAGCGGAGCGACTGGGCGTGAATATATTCCACACGGCGCCCACGACGATACGCATGCTAAGGAAAGCGGGTCCTGAGGAGCCCAAGAAGTACCATTATCATTTCAAACACATGACCACCGTGGGAGAGCCGATAGAGCCGGAGGTGTGGCGATGGTACTACCACGAAGTGGGTAAGGGAGAAGCGATCATCGTGGACACCTGGTGGCAAACGGAAAACGGAGGCTTCCTTGGCAGCACGTTGCCGGCGCTGCGACCGATGAAGCCTGGAAGTTGTGGCCCCGGTGTGCTCGGTATCTATCCAGTAATCTATGATGAGGAACGGAATGAGCTTAAGGCCGGGAGCGGTAAGGCGGGCAACATCTGTATTAGGAATCCGTGGCCAGGGGTGTTCCAGACCATATGGGGGGACCCGGAGCGCTTCGTAAAGACCTATTACGAAAAATATTGCAAAAATAAAAATAGCAAGGATTGGCGCGACTGGCCTTACTTCGCAGGAGATGGCGCCACGCAAGCCGCCGATGGATACTTCCGGATTTTAGGCAGAGTGGACGACGTAATAAATGTCGCGGGTCACCGGTTGGGCACCAAAGAGCTGGAGGCGGCAGCTCTTACCGTAGAAGAAGTGGCCGAAGCAGCGGTGGTGCCGGCGATAGATGAGTTAAGGGGTCGGATCCCTGAGATGTATATTGCTCTCAAACCGGGCTACAACCCCGGCAAGGGAGTAGACGAAAAGGTCAAAGACGCGATCGACAAAATCATCGGTAAATTCGCCCGTCCGCGAAACGTTTGGCTTGTCCCCGACATGCCCAAGACCCGTTCGGGAAAGATCATGCGTCGGGTCATTGCCGCTGTCTCTAACTTCATGGACGTGGGCGACGTCACGACGCTGGCCAACCCGGAGGTAGTAGAAACCATACGGAAAATGGTGCAAACGGAAAAGGCTAAACGCGGAGAGGTTCCAAAGGACCTTCCCAAAGAGGTGCTGGAAGAAATCAAGCGGTTTGGAGCGGTAGAATAGGAAAGGAAGGCGATAGGCAACAGAAAAGAATTTTAGATTTTGGATTAAGTTGGTGTATTCCCCTCTCCCAGAGGGAGAGGGCTAGGGTGAGGGAGAACCGGAATGCAACTAAACGCCTCCACACCGAGGAACCAGGCTCGCCGACTGCGCCGCGACCAGACTGAGACAGAACGTAGACTATGGGCCCGGTTGCGTGCACGACAGCTCCGCGGTGCGAAGTTCCGTCGCCAACATCCTATCGGCCGGTTCATTGCTGACTTTTGCTGCTTGGAATATGGCTTAGTGATCGAGCTCGATGGAGGTCAGCACGCGATGCGAGCCGAAGTGGATCAGAGAAGGTCTGCCTTCCTGGGACGCCGAGGCTTCCGAGTGTTGCGTTTTTGGGACAATCAAGTGCTGGAAGATATCGACGCGGTGCTGGAAAAAATCGTTGAGGCCCTAAGAGACCCTCACCCCTACCCTCTCCCTGGCAGGGAGAGGGTGAATAATACACTCGCACTAAACCCCGAAAAGAAGCAAAGAGGGAAAGACCGCCTATGAAAAACATTCTTAGGCTCTTTGCGGTCTTTGTCTTGCTTGTGGGGTGTGTGGGAATGGCCGCCGCGCAGCAGCCGGCAAAGATCCCGCGGATAGGATTCCTAACTTCTCTCTCCGCTGCAGCTGTGTCGGCTCGCATGGACGCATTCCGGCAGGGTCTGCGCGATCTTGGGTACGTGGAGGGGAAGAGCATTGTCATTGAGTGGCGATATGCAGAGGGAAAACCCGATCGCCTCCCTGCGCTTGCGGCCGAACTCGTGCGTCTCAAGGTGGACGTCATCGTCACGGCTGGTCCGGCAGCAACCCGTCCCGCCAAGGAAGCAACTTCTACGATTCCCATTGTCATGGCGACGGATAGTGATCCTGTTGGAAACGGGTTCGTCGCCAGTCTTTGCGCGACCTGGCGGCAACATTACTGGATTGTCAACCCTTGCCCCGGAGATAAGCGGAAAACAACTGGAGCTTTTGAAGGAAACCGTTCCCAGGCTCTCGCGCGTGGCCGTCCTCGGGACTTCGACCCGGCCGGGCAACGCGCAATCGTTAAGAGAGGTGGAACTCGCCGCGGGGGCACTCAGAGTGAAGCTTCAATATCTAGACGTACTAGGTCCCAAGGATATTGAAACTGCATTCCGAGCCGCAAGCAAGGGGCGTGCGGACGCAGTTCTCCCGCTGACGAGCCAGGTCCTCACTTCTCATCGAAAACAGCTCGTAGAGCTCGCGGTAAAGAGTCGGCTGCCGGCGATATACGACAGGCAAGAATTTGTGGAAGACGGGGGCCTCATGACCTACAGCGTGAGCAGTACCGACTTGTTTCGGCGCGCCGCCACTTACGTGGACAAGATCCTGAAAGGCAGCAAGCCCGCCGATCTCCCCGTGGAGCAGCCGACGAGGTTCGAGTTTTTCATCAATCTGAAGGCGGCTAAGCAAATCGGTCTGACGATTCCGGAGAACGTGCTGGCGAGAGCGGACAAGGTGATCAAATGAGGGTGGCGCTGTGCCACTTTCCGCGGTGAGCTTAGTCGAACCATGCTTGTTGAAGTTCGCAAAAGGAGCGTGTTACAAATGAGCTATGTCGCCCGAGCTTGCAGAAAAGTGAGGGAAGATGGACATTCAGTTTACCACTCAGATCCTTAAAGAGGGGGATACCTTCGTGGCCTATGCGCCCGAGCTTGATCTTTCAAGCTGCGGTAAGACCATCCAGGAGGCCAAAGCTCATCTTGCGGAGGCGGTGACATTGTTCATCGAAGAGGCACAGCGCATGGGGACCCTCCAGGATATCCTGGAGGAAGCGGGGTATACCAAGGAAGCGACAGGCTGGAAGGCGCCGGAGATTGTCGTGCAGGAAAAAACACGGCTGGCTCTAATGCGCTGACATGCCGAAAATCACGCCCGTTCCTTATCAAACCCTCGTCAGAGTATTTGAGAAGGACGGGTTCCAGCTTCAGCGAACGCACGGCGATCATCTCGTCTACACAAAGCCCGGCATTCCAAGACCTATAGTGATCCCCATGTACGACCAAGTTCCGGTCTTCATTATCCGGAACAATCTCCGCTCCGCAAGAATGAGCAGAGAGCGATACTTTGAACTCCTCGGAACAATTTAGCCTGGGGGAAGAATCTTGTCGGAAATGCCTGAATACGTGACTCAAGGTCCTCAATGCGTCATAAGTTGGAGAGGAGCTATGAGAAAAACTCTTACGCTTCTTCTCATCGTAGTTGTCCTGGGTGTGGGCGCAATCGCCGAGGCGCAGCAGCCAGCGAAAATCCCCCGGATAGGATACCTAGGCGGCATCTCCCCTTCCGTTAACCCGGCCCGCATCGAGGCATTCCGCCAGGGACTGCGTGAGCTTGGGTACGTCGAGGGCAAAAACATTGTCATTGAGTGGCGACATCATGAGGGGAAACTCGATCGCCTCCCCGCGCTCGCGGCCGAGTTAGTGCGTCTCAAGGTAGACATCATTATCACAGTTGGTCCGCCGGCAGCCCGTGCCGCCAAGGAAGCAACGGTCACGATTCCCATTGTGATGATGAACGTTGGCGATCCTGTTGGAAGCGGCTTCGTCGACAGCCTGGCACGACCTGGTGGAAACATCACTGGATTGTCAAGCCTTGCCCCGGAGCTAAGCGGAAAACGACTGGAGCTTTTGAAGGAGATCGTTCCTAAGCTCTCGCGTGTGGCCGTCTTCGGGACTTCGACCAGCCCGGACAACACACAGTCGTTAAGAGAAGTGGAGCTCGCCGCAGGGGCGTTGAAAGTGAAGCTTCAATACCTAGACATACGAGATCCCAGAGATCCCAAGGATGTTGAGACCGCATTCCGAGCCGCAAGCAAGGGGCGGGCTGAGGCAGTCCTTATGATGGTGGCGGGCGCCGTCGGCACGGCCCACCAAACACAGATTTTAGAACTCGCGGTAAAGAGCCGGCTGCCGGTGATATACAGCGCGCCATCAATTGTGGAAGCCGGCGGGCTTATGTCCTACGGCGTGACCTCTCTCGACTTGGACCGGCGCGCCGCTACTTACGTGGACAAGATTCTCAAAGGCGCCAAGCCTGCCGACATTCCTGTCGAGCAGCCGACGAAGTTCGAGTTCATCATCAACCTGAAAGCGGCCAAGCAGATCGGCCTGACGATTCCGCAGTCGGTGCTCTACCGGGCGGACAAAGTGATCAAATAGAAGAAGCGGGGCAGCAGTCATCGGCAAACAGCACGAGATCATGGTTCGACTTGCTCACCATGACCCTGAGACCCTCGAAGGGTCAAGGGCCAGGCGATCTGGGCCTTTGTCTCGCTTAAGGCTGGTGACGAGAATTCCGCTGCTCTGGCAGACGAGCTGAAGGGCCACGCGGCCAAGAAGATCGGCGCCATCGCCCGTCCCAACGAAATTCTATTCGCCGCTGAGTTGCCTAATTCCCAGAGGCCAAACGAAAACGAGACGGGGCCGGCCCCGTCTCGTTTTTTGATCATCGCTCCTCATGGTCACAGCATAGGAGCTTTGGCCCTCCGGATAAAGAGAGCCGAGCTATCTACGCGCTGCTACCACTTTCCCACCACCGGCAGATCGCCGGCCTGACCGAAGGTCAGACAAGCATCCACATCGCAGCCATCCCATTCCCGGTTGCCGTTGAAGTCCAACAGCCATTCTCCGGTGGTCGGACGAAAGATGCCGATTTTGTCCTTGCCGTCGCCGTTCCAGTCGCCGACGACCGGAAGGTCGTCCGGCAAGCCGAACGAGATGGCACAACGGTCCTGGCCGCACTGGTTGACCCTACCATTACCGTTATCGAGCACCCATTGACCCGTGCTCGGCCGGTAGACGCCGATCTTGGTTCTGCCTTTGCCGTTCCAGTCGCCGACCACCGGCAGGTCTCCATCCTGACCGAAAACTCTGGTGCAACGATCGCCCTTTTTGCAGCCGTCAACGTTGCCGTTACCGTTGATGTCAAGATACCACCGGCGTGTGCTGGGGCGGAAAAACCCGATTCTTGTCTGTCCACTTTTGGTCCATTTGCCAACTACCGGAAGATCTCCAGGTAGACCGTAGATATATCCACAGGTATCGAGCTCGCAACCGTCCAGGGCGTTGCTGCCGTCGAAATCCAAGTGCCAGGCGGCGGTGTTCGTGTCGAAGAGGCCGAGGAGCGTTGTCTCAGTGTTGGTCCACGATCCGACGAGGGGCAGATCCCCCGGCTGTCCGAATCCTTGGACGCAACGATCCACGCTGCAGCCGCCGAAAGCGCCGTTGCCGTCGAGGTCAAGCAGCCATTCTCCAGTCTGGGGGCGGAACACGCCGATCGACGCGGCAATATGACCCGAGAAAGCGGCCGTAACCGCAGTATCGGCCGTCATGATGATGGTGCAGCTCGAGGTCCCGCTGCAGCCGGCTCCAGTCCAGCCGAGAAAGCTCGCGCCTGAGACCGGGGTAGGCGTCAAGGTAACCGAAGCGCCGCCGGCGTAACTGGCCGAGCAGGCCGAGCCGCAATCGATTCCCGAAAGATCGCTCGTTACCGTACCATTGCCGGATTTAATTACGGTCAAGGTGAAGCCCTGCCGGACGAAGGTCGCAGCGACAGAGGTCGCGCTCGCGATCGTTACGGTGCAGGTTCCCGTGCCGCTGCAACCGGCGCCGCTCCAGCCGGTGAAGGCCGAGCCGGAGGCGGGAACGGCCGTGAGAGTCACTGAAGTGCCGTTCAAGTAAGTTTCCGAGCAATCCACGCCGCAGTTGATGCCGGCAGGCGAGCTTGTAACGGAGCCGCTCCCGGTTCCTGCGCTCGTGATCGCGTTTATGAGATTAACCGACAGAGTGGAGCTTTGAACCTGAAAAGTCGCCGTGCAAGATTTGCCGGCGTTCATCGTAACCGAGCCGTCCGAGCAGTCGGGATCGCCGCTCCAGCCGGTAAAGACCGATCCCGCCGCCGCGGTCGCGGTCAGCGTCACCGCCGTGCTCGTGGCAAAACTTCCCGCGCAGGTCACGCCGCAGTTGATTCCCGAAGGCGCGCTCGTCACCGTTCCGCTGCCGGCTCCCGACTTAGCGATTGAGAGGTTCACCGTGGTGACGGCAGCCGTGGCGCAGGCCGTGTTGGAATACGCGGAGTCGCCGCCGGTGTTGTAGGCGCGCACGCGATAGCAATAATTCGTTCCCGCCGTGACGTTGGAATCGGTGAGAGAAGTAACGTTGGCTCCGGCGAGCGCGATCTGAGCGAACGTTCCGCTCGAGCCGGTTGCGCGCTCAACCTTAAAGCCGTCTTCGTTGTTGGAGTTGTCGCCCCAGCTCAACAGCAACAGGGCGGCGCGGGATTCCGCGGGCCATGCCAGCGGCATTATAACTAAGAAAAAAAGCGCGGCTAGAAGCTTGGCCGAAACATTGGAATAAAACATCGGATACCTCCTGTAAGCATGTCCGCGTCAGTGAGGGACGCGCTGCTCCCAGGAGGAACTGCGATCCGCTCGGTAACCCTGCTGCCGTATCCTGAACGCTCAGGACTTAGGCCAGTAGCTTTGCGTCCCATCCTTTCGGATGGTTTGCCTTTATCGGCGATGCTCTGTGTTTTTTTGGACATTCTGAGGAGGCTTTAGAGCAACGGCGGGGCCAAATGCGGCGATAGCAATATAACTTACCGATTAAATTGAGTTTTTGTGAATGTCGCGTTCATATATCTAAATGCCGGATCGAGTGTACCCAGGCTGGATATGGTTAAACGAGACCATGGATGACACAGTTTGAAACTTTTGGACCGTTTTGGAAGTAGGGAAATGGAGGACAGGAAAAAATTCCGTTACAACAGGCAATCCTGTTTAAGCTTAGTTCGCGGCCTGAGTGCGTTGCCGCTGTTTTTCTGCGGGCGGTCGGCGCATGAGCGCCCCGGCGTTGGCAAAGGCGTTCTGTGCCTCGCCGTAGAGTCCCAACTCTTCGTAAGCGGTCCCCAGTCCGTACCAGAGCGCGCCGTCGTTGGGAAAGCGGCTGACGCCGCTGCGATAAACCTTGAAGGCTTCGTCAAAGTGGCCTTGATGCATCAACAGACTGCCGAGGCAAGTGTAACCTTGCCTCTCCCGTGGATTCATCTGGTTCAGTTTTCTGCAAGCCGCGGTGGCCGGATCCAGCTCCTTTCTTTCCCAATGGACCATGGCGACGCCGAAATAGGCCTCCCACATCCGGGGATTGAGCCGCAGCGCGTGTTGGTAATCCTCTAGAGCTTCGTCGTGACGTCCCAGCTTCCGATAAACGTCGCCGCGGTATACGAAAGGACGGGCGCGCCGCCCGATATTGATGGACTTCGTGAAGTCCGCCAGCGCAGCTTCGTTTCTTTCCAACAACGAGTTCAGATAACCGCGGTAAAAGTAGACGGACGAATTTTTCGGGGAAATTGCGATGGCCTTGTCGAGCAATTGCTGCGCCTTGTCGTAGTTTTCGCTATCCATGTACTCAAGCGCGAGCGTCGTATAGGCGCGTGGATTGGTCGGATCCTTCCGCAGCGCGTCGGTCCATAGGGTCATCGGATCGCGCCAATCCAGATTGCGTCTTATCGTGGCTCCGGTGAGAGCGACGAGCACGATCCCGATCGCAATTGCGTAACCCACGCGAAAGCTGCCGTCGCGCGGACGCGACCGCTTCCATTGGCGCCAAAGCCAACCGGCGGTCAGGAGGCTGAGAACGGCCGCCACGACCGATACGCCCGCATAGGCTAGATAAGGCCGATGACCGGTAACCTTGTCCGCCCGCACCACGATGCTGGCTTCCGGCAATAGGGCGATGAAAAACCACAACGTGAAGAAAGTTAAAATCGGCGCGCTCCGACGCGCCCGCCAGGCGACGATGACAATCGCCGCGATGAGCGCCAGAGACGCGAGAACCCGCAAATCCCCGAGCGATGAAGACCAACCAAATCCGGGATAATCCAGGATCAAGGGATCCGGCCAAACATAGAGCTTGAGGTAATAGATCCAGGCGCGAAATTGAGTGAGCAGATAGTTCCTGCGGCTGACCCACGGCGGCGCGACGAGATTTCTTACCGTATTCGGCAAAAGGTTCGACCGTATGGCGAGGTACGCGAGAAGAATACAGGCCAGAGGCAAATATTTCAGCAATCGGCGCGGCTCCTTAAGATACAGCATCAAGGGATTGCGCCCTGCGGGATTGAGAAACAGGACCTCATAAACTACGAGCATCGCCGGCAGGCTAGCCATGGTGGCCTTGGTCGCCATGCCGAGAGCAAAAGTAAAAAAGCCGCCCAGGTGCCACGGTCGGCCACTTTTGCCTTCGGTGTTCAGAGGCCCGCGCAGGTAACAGTAGAAAGAGAGCAGATAAAAGAAAGCCGCGAGCAGGGAGCTCCGCGCCCAAATGTAGTTGACCGTCTGTGTGTTGACGGTGTGAACGGCGAATAGAGCCGCCGCAGTAAAGGGGAGCCAGCCCGCCGGAATCGGCGCGGCGTCCGCTGCGAGCAGCGGCCGACTTCGCGCGATTTCAGCCACAATCAGAAAAATCAACCAGGCGGCTCCCGCGTGGAAGAGAATGTTCGTGACGTGGAACATCGTCGGAGCGGGACCGGCGATGGCATAGTCCACGGCGTAGGTGATCTGTAGCACCGGCCGCCAATCCGCCTTGGTAAAGCGGAAGAGATTAGGATTGGTGAAATAGGAAGGAATATTCCCGAGATCGTGTAAGGCGAAGTTATCGACGATGCCTTCGTAGTCGTCGAACTGGAAGCTGTTCGACAAACTGTTGGCGTAGGCGATCATGCTCAGCAAAGCGACCGCGATCAAAGCGAGTAGTGCCGGAGATATTCGGGCTCGGTGCATGCCAGTTTCGAGAGAATTTATCGGCAGGTGTCCTGAAACGTCCCTGTTGTATCTTACGATGCGGAAAACTGTCAATGCGCAGCGCCTTCCCCGCATTCTACTTGACTTGGAAGAGGTCTCGATGCTAAAAAATAGGGACTTTGAGTCAGGGGGGGCCATGAAAAATTTTCTCACGAATCTGGCTGTCATAAGCATCTGTGTTTTTCTTCTTGCGCCGACGGCGAACGTTGCGGGGTTGGAGCCCTTCGGGAAAGTGGAGTTATCCGGTGGGGCTGAGAAAGAGCAGGGGCATCCTGCCGGCGGGCGGTTCCTGGCCGAAGGATTGGGAGTGTTGCCCTTGATTGGAAACTTTGGCGTTCAGGGCACGTTGAGCTTCATGGGAGGACAGGGCGGGCGAGTTGGCACGACCGCGGGTCCGGTGCTGGGTTGGGACGGCGGAAAGCTCGGCGGGCTCGTGAGCTATCAGTACAGGGATTTGCGGCAGAATCACTTTGTGCATTTGATACCGTCGGTGGCGATCTATCTGCCCCAGGCGAATTTGAATTTGTGGTACGCTCATCCGGTGTCACCGGCGCAGAGAGACGGGCGACACGCGGAGTGGGGAGTGAACAAGCTGCAGGCGACAGCGAGCTTTTTTTCGGCGTCGGACTGGGCCCCGTTTTTACGCAAAGACAACGTGGAAATGATGATCGGCATCCAGGCGAACTCGTTCGCGGGCGGCGGCGATCTCAAGACCGGCGTCGGGCCGGTATTCGGACTGTCGTTTTTGCCGATGCCGGGGGTAGCGGTGAACGTGGTTCGCGGGACGTTCGATCACCGGTCGAGATATCGCGTGATGAGCGGCTTGGAGGTTTTCTTCGGCCGCGGGACAACGACGCTGAAGGATTCGCGGCGGAACTATCTGGAGCCGAATCATGATCTGTTGCTCGGGGTCGGCGCGACGAACAAGCCCCACCGCAGGCCGAGCCCGCCGAGCAGCCCTTAATTAGTTAAACTTTTATCTCTTCTTGGAGGGGGCAGATCGAGCAGCGCGCTCGTTCTGCCCTTTTTTTAGACGGGTTGGCCTACGCGCCTCGGCCGCTCAAATCGGATCACTGACGATAAGCTATGTCGCGCGTTTTAAGCTGGCGCGACGGAAAGAAAGTTCTTCCACCAGCTGGCGGACGGCCGCGGCGGCTTCTGCGACGTCGTTGTGATCGACGTCCAGGTGCGTCACCATGCGGATTTTTTCTTGATCGAGCGGCACGCCCAACACTCCCCGTTGCGCAAGCGTCGCGAGAAAATCGGCCGAAGAGAGTCCGGTTTCGCGCACGTCGAAGATCACAATGTTGGTTTGAACTTTGACCGGGTTCAGCCGGATGCCGGGTATGCGCGCAAGCTCCTGGGAGAGAAATTTGGCGTTTTCGTGATCCACATGCAAACGCCTGGGACCGTTCTCCAGCGCGACCAGGCCCGCCGCCGCCAGGACTCCGGCTTGGCGCATGCCGCCACCCAACATTTTCCGTATCGGACGACAGCGTTCGATAAAAGCCGCCGATCCGACGATCATCGATCCCACCGGCGCGCCCAATCCCTTGCTCAGGCAGAATTGAACCGAATCGAATTTCTTGGTCATCTCGCCCACGGCTTCGCCGAGGACGGCAGCGGCGTTGAAAATACGCGAGCCGTCGAGGTGGACGGGGAGCCCGGCGGTGTGAGAGCCGTCGCAAATCTCGCGGGCGAGGCGCGTCGGATAAGCGGTGCCGCCGGCAAGGTTGTGAGTATTTTCCAAACACACCAAGGCGGTCTGGGCGCGCGCGTACATTTTCGGCCGGATCATCCGGCCGACCTGCTCCCAGGTCATGATGCCGTCTTCGGTCGGGATCAAGCGCGGCAGAAGTCCTGCGACTCCGGCCATCGATGCCATCTCGTTGGTGTAGATATGGGAGTTCTCTTCGCAGATGACTTCTTGGCCGGGCCGCGCGTGCGCGAGCAGGCAGACGAGGTTGCCCATGCTGCCCGAAGGGACGAAAAGCGCCGCCTCGCGTTCGAAGATCTCGGCGGCGCGCGCCTGCAGACGGTTCACCGTCGGGTCTTCCATGAAAACGTCGTCGCCGACCTCGGCCTCGGCCATCGCCCGGCGCATCTCCGGCGAAGGCTTGGTGACGGTATCGCTTCTGAGGTCGATGGGTGTCTTTGCCATGTTTTTTTATTTACGAAGCCGCCCTGAAATTCAACCGTTGCGCTACTCCAACCTGCCTTCCACTTCCCTGATCGTCTCCGGCGACAGACTCGGCCGCACGAACGCCTGGTAGATCGATTCGTTCTGCAGCCACATGATGTCGGCGCGGGTTTTCACCGCGGCACGCATCTCGTTCTGGAGATGCTCCTCCATGCAGTGCGCCCGGATCACGTCGACGCAGAAATCGCCGTGCCCTTCGTCGTGATATTCGTGCACGCGAAAAAAATCGACCGCGGATTTGGGAATCCACGGGTAATATCGTTCCAGCGCCTCGCGCTCCTCTTTCATTCGCTTCGGCCCGCCGCCCTCGAAGACGAGCCCGGTGCCGATGGCCACCGCCCAGTGGCTCTGCTGGACGAGCTGCACGTACATCTCCAGGCCGGCGCGAATGCCCGGCAGCGGCTCGTAGCTCAGCATCTCCTCGCGCGGAATCCCCAGCCCTTCGCCGAGCCTCACCCAAAGCTCGGCATGGCTCGGATACTTGCGGCCAATGAGATCTTCGCCTTCTTCCTCGATCATATTTTCCAGCAGCGCCCGGCGCAGCTCGGGCACCGGACACTTTTGGTAGCGGACGCCGAAGAAACGATGAATGTTGCGAAACTCGTGGAACAGGTTTCTCGCCCATCCCTGCAGTTGGTCCTTCGTGAGCCTGCCGGTGAGTAGGAGCTGCCGGACCGGATGCGGCCTCGGGTGGCGTTTTTGTAAAGTGTCCTGCAAGTCAGAGATCAATTCTTCAGGCGACAACACTCGTCCCATAGGACCTCCTCGCCTTAATCAGCGGCTCAGCGCACGAATCAGTCGATGTAGAAAGTATGCTCGAAAACTATCCCGTAAACAGCTTGGGAGTCAAGTTATCCGCGCTTGCGGCGGCATGGCAGGTCTCAAGTTTCGGATTCCAAAAGACGGATTCCAAGCAACGGGAGGACGGGACATTGTCTTTTCAGCTTTCATTTACTACGATTGGGGCGATGCTTTCCCTCGCGTTGCGCGGCCTGACGAAGCGGTTCGGCTCGGTGGTGGCGGTCGATGAGGCCAATCTCACCGTCCACGACGGCGAGTTCCTGGCGATCGTGGGGGAGAGCGGCTGCGGTAAGACGACGACGCTGAGGCTCATCGCCGGCCTCGAGACGCCCGATAGCGGAACCATCTACATGGGCGGGGTTCCGGTCAACGACGTTCCCGTGGGCAAGAGGAACGTGCAGATGATCTTCCAGAACTTCGCGCTCTGGCCGCACATGAGGGTTTTCGACGAGCGTTCCTACACGAATCTCACCTTGCCGCTAAAAGTGCGCAAATGGTCCAGGGAAAAGATCCGCGACTTCATCCGGCCGATGGCCCGGAAGCTGGGCATCGACGAGCGATTCTTCCAGCGCAAGCCCGGCGAGCTGTCCGGCGGCGAGCAACAGCGCGTGGCGCTGGGCCGCGCCATGACGACTTCGCCGCGTATCTTGCTCATGGACGAGCCGCTCTCCAATATCGATCCGCCGAACCGGCTTAAGATGCGCGGGGAGATTTTGAGCTTTCACCGCGAGAACCGCCTGACCACACTTTACGTCACTCATACTCTTTCCGACGCTATGGCCCTGGCCGATCGCATCGCCGTGATGAGGGCCGGACGCTTCGAGCAGGTGGACACGGCCGAGAATTTGCTGCGCGAGCCCGATACGGAGTATGTGGCCGATTTTTTCAAGGCGTCGGAGCCGAGATTTAAAGAGCCTTTTTCCCGTCAAAGGCCATGAAAAAATCGGCCGTCTTTTTCGTTATCATTTTCGGGCTTATGCTGGGCTGGGACGCAATGGCCGGCGCCGCGTGCCGCGACCTGGATCTCACGCGCCGCGGCTCTGCACTCGCCTACGCCGCCGAGGCCGACGCCGTCATTCAATACTTCGGCCACAACTTTTTTCAGATCACGACGAGCAAGGGCACCAAGATCGTCACCGACCCGCTCGCGCCGGGCATGTACCCGACGCCGAACGTCTCGCCGCACGTGGTCACCGTAGGGCGCGAGCATCCGAACCATAATGCCGTGGAAATCGCGCAAGGCAATCCGATCATCCTGCGCGGCCTTTCCCACTACGGCGCCGAATGGAACCGGACCAGTCTGAACGTGAGGGATGTTTTTATTTACAACTTGCCCATTTATCAGCAAGCGTTCGGCAACGCGCTCAAGGGCGCGGCCTTCATGTTCGATCTCGGCGTGCTTTGCATCGTCCACTTGGGAGACCTGAGCCACACGCTCACGCCGGAGCAGGTGAAGCAGATGGGGCGCGTGGACGTCGCACTGATTCCGATCGGCGGCGTCTTCACCATGCCGCCCGAGACCGCGCGCGAAGTGCTGGCGCAGCTCAACCCCAAGATCGCCATTCCGATGCACTACCGCGACAGCAGCTATATCCTCGAATCATTTGTGCAGGGTCTAGCGACGCGTAGGCTTAACACTGACACGCTTCTCGTCAGCAAGGCCACGCTTCCCAAGAAGACGGAGATCGTGGTGTTGAGACCCAGAGGAAGTTGGGGCGAATAGCAGGGGGTTATTGTGAATCCGGCATCTGTTTGGCAACTGCGCCTAGATGTTGTTTGGGTTCTCGTTCTCCTGCGTATTTTAACTGCCGGACGCCGCGGCGAGCCCAAACCTGAAGTGCATTTATTTCTCGGCGACCGTTACTGGCGTCTTGCCGACTACCATACCGAAAAAGGAAGTAAGCGAAAAGCCGTGCGCCTTCGCGAAAAGGCAAAGCATCACCTCCGTTTAGGAGATTGGCAGCCGCCATTGCCGCCGGCCGTCGCGATGGCGATGCCCGTTCCACAAAGACCGACCTTCACGCAAGCGATCGGCTGGCGCGTCCGAGAGCGCCCGCCAGATGACGCTGCGTGAAAAACCTACACCATCTCGATAATCATCGGCCGTTTTTGCCGGAAGGCGTAGAGGGAGGCGGGGCGGTGGGTGCCGCGGCGTCTGACGTGTTTTGCGGCGACACGGTGTTTCAGATATACTTGAATTATTGCGCCGACATCTTCCTATAAGAGTAAGAGGACATGCCATGTCGAAGACATTGAGAGCCGTCATCCATAAGGGGAAAATCGAGCCGTTGGAGCAGGTCAACCTTCCTGAAGGTTCCAGAGTTCTGGTGACGCTCTTGCCCGACGAGGAGGTTGAGTTCTGGCTGCAGGCAAGCGAGGCTCCACTCGATACAATCTGGGACAATCCCGAGGATGATGTCTATGCCCAGCTCCTCAAAGAATGACATCATCCTGGTCCGCTATCCGTTTTCAGATTTATCCGATGCGAAGGTAAGACCGGCGTGGCGACAAGTTTTTTTGCAGGCTGAAACCTGGAGGAAACGACGAAGACGCTGCGGTACTTTGACACGCCTGACACGAACGCAAGCCGTATGGCTAGAGAGAATTTAGGCGCGCTTGCACATTGGAGAGCGTGAGGCTAAAGTACGCGCATGGACTTGAAGGATCGCATCACCGTTACGCCGAGGATTCGCGGCGGTAAGCCCTGTATCAAGGGTACCCGGATCACTGTTTATGATGTGTTGGAGTATTTAGCTGGCGGCATGACGGAAGATCAGATTCTAAAGGACTTTCCCAAACTCACCCGTGACGACATTCACGCCTGTCTTTCCTTTGCGGCAGCGCGCGAGCGTCGCCTGGCGGTTCCTCCTGCTGATTGAGCCTTCTTTTCGACGAAAACCTCAGCGAGCGGTTAATCAAGCTGCTTCGTAACTCTATCGGGGAAGCAAGCACGTCGATATTGTCGGCCTCGGCGGCCATCCCGATCAAGCAATCTGGAAGTATGCTGGCCGTGAAGGGCTTGTTATTGTCTCCAAGGATAACGACTTTCGCCAGCTCAGCTTTTTATTCGGCCCCCCTCCGAAGGTGATCTGGTTGTCAGTGGGGAACGCCGGGACGGATGTCATAGCTTCGGAGCTCGAAGCTCGCCGCCAAACGGTCGATGCCTTTCTCAATGATCCCGAAGAGGGGTTGCTTGTGATCGAAATCAGGCGTATACGATCCAACCGCTGACCAAAGCTAGACGCAGAGAGCCTGCTACACCATCTCAATAACCATCGGCCGTTTTTGGCGGAAAGCATAGAGCGAGGCGGGGCGGTGGGTGCCGCGGCGCTTCTGCGGCAATTTTTTCAACAGGCCCAGAGCCAGAATTTTTTTGCGGAAGTTGCGCCGGTCCAAGCGGCGGTGCAGGATCGTCTCGTAAACTTCCTGAAGCTCTCCCAGTGTGAACTCTTTCGGCAGCAGGCTGTAGACGATGTTCGTGTACTGCAGCTTGGAGCGCAGGCGCTGGAGCGCGATGCGGCCGACCTGGTCGTGGTCGTAGGCAAGCTCGGGCAGACGGTCGGCGGCGAACCATTTGATGTCCGCGTAGCGCGGCGCCGGGTTGAGAGCGACGTTCGAATTCGGCACCAGCGCCAGATAGGAAGCGGACACGACTCTCAGCGCCGGATCTCGCTCCGGCTTGCCGAACGTGTAAAGCTGCTCGATGTAGCTCTGCTTGACTCCGGTCCTTTCGAAAATCTCGCGCTCGGCCGCCTGGTCGAGCGACTCTTCCGCGCCGACGAGGCCGCCGGGAAAGGCCCACTTGCCGGCGAAGGAACCTTCTTTGACTTGGACGAGCAGGCAGTGAAGCGCACTTTCGCTCAGCGTGTAAATGACGACATCCACCGCCACCCACGGATGCTGCTGATTGTCGGCAAAGCGCGGTTGCTCTGAGTTCATGGCTGCATCGAGCGGTTGCGCTTAGATCTTGAACGCTTCGCGCGTGCCCGGCGCGAAAAGACTTTGAAGGTCGAGCTTCTGTTTGATCAAGCCTTGCTCCAGAAGATAGCCGTGGAGAATTTCCAGCACGCGCTGGTTCGGCGCGAAGCCGTACGGCCAATAGTCTTCGGTCATCAGCGCCCGCGTTTCCTCGTATTCCGCGACCGTCCACGGCAGGCTGATGCGGAGAACGTTGGAGTCATAAAGCTGGCTGAAGGAGTGATCCTTCGCTTCGCAGAAAGCCTTGTAAAGGCTCTGAGCGATCCACGGATGCTCCTCGTAGATCTTCCTCCGGATTACGATGACATGCATGATCGGAAAGATCCCGGTGCGGCGAAAGTAGTCCATCTCCGCCTGCTTGAAATCGGGATACAGCCGGGCGACGCGCGGCGAGCCGCGGAGAAAGCAGGACGGCATGCGCGGAGACATCAAGGCAGCGATCTCGCCGCTCTCGATCATGTCGTTGAGAGTTTTGTCGTTCGGAATCGATTCCAGACGAATTCCCGGCGGGATCTCGAAATCCACGCGGTCCTTGCGTCCGGGCTGCTCCTCGCCGCCTTGAAACCAGAGGATCTCCTCCGGCTTAACGCCGTGCTCGTGCTGGAAGAGGCCGCGGAGCCAGACCGCGGCGGTCATCGTGTACTCCGGCACGCCGACGCGCTTGCCGCGCAAATCTTCCGGCCGCTCGATGCCGGAGGCGGTGTTGACGAAAACGCAGCGGTGGCGAAAAGTCCGCGATGGAAAAACCGGAATCGCGACGAACGAGCACCGGCCTTGAGCCGCGGCGACCAGAAACGCCCCCATCGAAAGCTCCGCCGCGTCGAACTCTTCGTAACGGCACATGCGCCAGAAGATCTCTTCGACGGGCAGGGTCAAGTAGTTAAGATCGATGCCTTCCGGTTTGATCGTCCCGTCGCGCAGCGCGCGCGTGCGGTCGTAATCTTCGCAGGCGAGGGTGAGTGTGATGTCGGGCATAATTACACCAATGTTGAATTATGAATTTTGAGTTTTGAATTCCAATTCAAAAATTCGACATTCATCATTTAGCATTCTGCGCGCGGCTCGCTTCATCCACCAAGGTTACAAATTTCCGTGCATACTTGGCCAGCCCGTCACGCCCTTTTTCAAGCAGGCACGCGTGCAGCGCGGCGCTCCCAAGGCAGATTCCGGTGACTCCGAGGGCGGCATACTCTTTCATGTTGCTCTCGTCCACGCCGCCGGAGACCATGAGGCGCACGTCGGGGAAGGGGCCGAGGATCTGGCGGATAAAGTGCGGGCCGCCGACGCAATCGGCGGGAAATATTTTCACCAGGTCCGCTCCCGCGCGCATGGCGGAAACGATCTCGCTCGGCGTCGCCGCGCCGCTGATGCACGCGACGTCGGCCCCGCGACAGATCGGGACGAGGTTCAGCTCCAGCGTGGGCGAGACGATGAACTGCGCTCCGGCGGCGATCGCCTGTTGCGCGGCATCCGGTGAAAGCACGGTGCCGCCGCCGACGCATATGTCGCTGCGCCTCGCGAGCTCGGCAATGACTCCGACCGCGCCGGGCACGCTGAACGTGATCTCGATGAATTTAATTCCTCCGTCGGCCGCCGCGCGAGCCGTCTCCAACGCTTCTTCGGCGCTCTTCGAACGCACCACGGCCACGAGCCTGTGGCGGTGCATCTCGGAGATCAGGTCGGTTCTACCCATCGGCTAATCTTCAGTCTTACGAACCCCTCACTCTAACCCTCTCCCTGAGGGAGAGGGAAGGGTGAGGGACAAAGGCCTTGGAGAGAATGAGTACGATGACTCCCGTATCCTAGCTTAGGCTCAAGCCCCCGTCCACGATCAATGTCTGTCCCGTAACGAAGTCGCCGCCCGTCACGAGGCCGACAATGGCCGACGCTACGTCTTCCGGCCTGGCGATGCGCTTCAGAGGATAACCCGAACCTGCTTTCGCCCTCACCCGATCGTAGTCGGCCGCGTAATGTTTCTTCATCCAGGGTGTGTCGGTGAACGCGGGCGCCACCGCGTTGACTCTCACCTTGGGCGCCAGTGCGACGGCGAGACCGCGCGTGAGATGGATCAACGCGGCTTTGGCCGTGCCGTAGGCGAGGGACGACATCGTCGCGGGCGCGATAACGCCGGAGATCGAGGCGACATTGATGATCATGCCGCCCGATTTCACCAGCAGCGGCGCGGCGGCGCGAACGCAGCGGAACGCGCCTTTCACATTGACGTCGAGAATGTCGTCCCAGACTTCGTCGGTTAAGCTCGCCAAATCTTTCACCGGAACCCAGTGTGTCACGCCCGCGTTGTTGACGAGCACGTCGAGGCGGCGGAAATGCTTTTTAACTTCCCGGAACATGCGCCGCACTTCGTCATCGTTCTTCACGTCCGCATGCACACAGAAAGTGCGCGCGCCGGTCTTACTCGCCTGCGCCGCGACTTTTTCGGCCTCCTTCTTCGCCGTCCGGTAATTGATCGCGACGCTGGCGGCGCCGGCCCTCGCTAACGCGAGCACGGTGGCCGCGCCGATTCCCGTCGCCGCGCCGGTCACCAGGGCCACCTTCCCCTTCAACTCCATCGCCCCTCCCCATTTTGGATTTTAGATCCTTCGACTTGGCTCAGGACAGGTTTTGGATTTTGGATTGAATTGAAACTTCGGAATCCGGAATTCATCCTTCAGCCCTCATCCTTCATCTTTTTTCTGACTTTCGCCGTTTCTTCTACGTCGATCACCCACTGCTCCGGCAAACGCACCAGCTCGTCATCGCGTCCGGTGAAGCGAATAACCACGCCGTAGTCCCGCGCCGCGGCTTCCACCGTCACATAACCCGCGATCACATCCTGACGCACCCGCTCAGGATCGCGGCTGAGAGGGTCGCCGTAGCCGCCGCCGCCGGGAAGATTCAGATGAACGGCCTGGCCGCGCGCAAGCTCGATCTGTGACTTGGGATTCGGACGCGCGCCGTTATCCAGCGCCAGCTCGCCGGCCAAGCCCGGCTTGCCGCCGAGCAGACCCGGCGCGGCATATCTCGTTCGATCGACGATCGAACTGACGCTCCATCCTCCTTCGCCGCGGCTGGTAAATTCCGTGAGTTGCCCCAAACCGCCGCGCCAGCCGCCGGCGCCGCCGGAATCGGCGCGCAGCTCGCGCCGCCGCATCACCAGCGGCGAAAGGCTTTCGATCACCTCAGCCGGCACGCCCGCCACGCCGCTGGGAAAGCCGACGGCGCTGAGGCCGTCTTTCGTCGGCCGCGCGCCGGTGCCGCCGACCTGGAAGATCGTCATCGTAAACGGCGGATTCTGCCCGCGCCACACGCTGAGCCAGATCGGATCGGCGCCCGGCACGAGGAGACGCCCGGGCAAGGCGTCTGCCAGCGCGGCGAAGATCGCGCTCGGCACGAAATGGCCGACGGCCTGGCGGCTCGCCACCGGCGCGGGCTCGAGCGCGTTCAGAATGCTCCCCGGCGGCGCGCTCACGCGGACGGGGCGGAAGCTTCCCTCGTTGTGCGGTACGTCCGGATAAATCGCCGCCTTGACGGCGAAGCTCGCGTAGGCATGCGTGTAGTTCAGCACGACGTTGATGCCGTGCGCGCTCTCGGGCGATGAACCGGCAAAGTCGATTAGAATCTCGTCGTCCTCGACCGCCACGCGGCAGCGAATCACTATCGGCTCTTCGAAGCCGTCGCTCCAGGTCTCGCTTTGCCACTCTCCTTTCGGCAGCGCGCGGATTTTTTCCCGCACGGCGGCCTCGGATCGGCGGATGATCTCCTCGGCGGCGGGATCGATGCTTTCGAGCCCGAATTCTTTCATCATCTCGAGCAACGCCCGGCCGCCGGCGTCGTTGCACGCGGTCTGCGCGTAGAGGTCGCCCACGACTTCGTCCGGCTGGCGCACGTTCGCGCGGATAATCTGGAGCAGAATTTTGTTCGCCTCGCCGCGCTCGAAGAGCTTCATGATCGGCAGCCGTAGGCCTTCCTCGTAGACCTCGCGCGCTTCGGCGGAAAGAATCCGGCCGCCGATATCGGCGGCGTGGCAGGTGTTGGCGAAGAACGCGACCAGCCGTCCGTCTTTAAAAATCGGCGTCGTGATCGTGATATCGTTGATCTGTCCCGCGGTCATCCAGGGGTCGTTGGTGATAAGTACGTCGCCGGGCGCGAGCTTCTCGCGCGGAAACGCTGCGAGGAAATGGGGCATCGAGCTCGCCATGGCGTTGATGTGGCCGGGCGTGCCGGTGATCGACTGGGCGATCATATGCCCTTTCGTGTCGAACACGCCGCAGGCGAGGTCCTGGCTCTCGCGGACAATTGTACTAAAGGCGGTGCGGATCAGCGCGTCCTGCTGCTCGTTGGCGACCGAGAGCAGCCGGTTCCAGATGACTTCGAGAGTAACCGGGTCTATGGAGTTACCGACCATGGGCAAATTCCACGATGACGTTGAGATGCTCATCCACGCGGCCGTGTCCGCGCGCGCCGACGATCAAGGTCGATTCGCGTTCTTCGACGATCGCGGGGCCGCTGAAAGTTGCGCCGGGCCCGAGCGCATAGCGATCGTACACCGGCGTCTCGATGTAGCCGCCCTGTTCGGGGAAATAGGCGCGCCGGTTTCCTTTGAGCGCGCGTTTGCCGCCGTTAGTCTCGCGGGGCAAACGAAAGTCCATCGCCGGATTCGGTCCCCCCGCGACGACGCGCCAGTTGATTACCTCGAGAGGAACCTCCGGTCCTTTGCGTCCGTACAGGCTGCGATAGACTTCCTCGAACGCGCTTTGAATATTTCCCATGTGCCAGTCGCTCAACCGGCCGTCCGGCAGAGGCACGGATACTTCATGTCCCTGGCCGACGTAACGCATGTCCGCCGTGCGCTCATAGTGAATGTCCGACGGCGATAGCCCCGAGCTTTCCAGGATCGCGCGGCCTTCATCGGCCATCTCCGCCAGCAGCGTGTTGGCCGAAGTCCATTCCATGTTGTCGAGACGACTGTACGAGCTGCGCACGAAATCGAACGCCAGCGGCGCGGCGAGGAGTCCAAAGGTCGAGCCGACGCCCGCGCCGAACGGCGAGATCAGCGCGGGTAGGTGAAGAATCTCCGCGACGCGATAACCGTGGACCGGGCCGGCGCCGCCGAAGGCGTAGAGCGGCATGCGCCGCGGGTCCTTGCCGCGCTCGCCGAGATGGGCGCGCGCCGCGTTGGCCATATTTTCGCCGACGATCTGATGGATGCCCCAGGCGACTTGCTCGACGCTCAATCTTAATTTTTCCGCCAAACGCGACAGCGCACGGCGCGCAGCCTCGAGATCGAGTTTCATCCGGCCGCCAAGAAAATAATTTGCGTCCAAATAACCCAGCACCAGATCGGCGTCGGTCACCGTCGGCTCTTCGCCGCCGCGGCCATAGCAGGCCGGACCCGGCTCGGCGCCGGCGCTTTCCGGCCCGACCTTCAGCAAGCCGAGCGCGTCCACGCGCGCGACGCTGCCGCCGCCCGCGCCGATCTCGATCATGTCGATCACGGGAATTTTTACCGGGAGACCGCTGCCTTTTCTGAAGCGATATACGCGATCCACTTCGAACTCGTGCGCCTTGAGCGGCTTGCCGTCTTCCACCGCGCACAGTTTTGCCGTGGTCCCGCCCATGTCGAAGGAAAGAAGATCGGAAAATCCCGCGCGCGCGCCGAGATGGGCCGCGGCGAGCGCGCCCGCCGCCGGGCCGGACTCCAGCAGGCGCACGGGAAAGCGCGCCGCGGTCTCGGTGGTGGCGATGCCGCCGCTCGAGAGCATGACGAAAAAATTACCCTGAAACGAGAGCCGGTCGAGTCGCCGGCGGAGCTCCTGAAGATAGTCGGCGACGCGCTCCTGCACGTACACGTTGGCGACCGTGGTGCTCGTTCTCTGGTACTCGCGGATTTCCGCGACGACCTCGCAACTCAGCGAGACGCGGATCTCCGGCGCTGTCTCTTTGATAATTTCCGCTGTGCGGCGCTCGTGGGCGGGATTGCGAAAACTGTTCAAATAGCAAACGGCGATGGCTTGGATGCCTTTGTCACGCAGTTCGCCGACCAGACGGCGGACGAAAGCTTCGTCCAGCGGCTCGAGCACGCTGCCGTCGGCGGCGACGCGCTCGGGGACGTCGAAGCGTAGATAGCGCGGCACCAGCGGCCTGGGGAAATCGAGGTTGAGATCGTAAAGCTCGTAGCGCTGCTCGCGGCCGATCTCGAGCGCGTCGCGGAAACCCGACGTTGTAAGCAGGGCAGTGGGTGCGCCTTTGCGCTCGATGATCGCGTTGGTGACGAGCGTCGTGCCGTGGACCAGCGTGCCGCCTGTGGTGAGCGAAGTCGAACCATCGCCCAGCGCCGGCCCGAGTGCCGCCTCTACCGCCAAGCTGGGATCGCCCGGAGTCGTCAGCGTCTTGCCGATGACGGCGCGGCCGTCCGCGCCGATCAAAAGAAGATCGGTGAAGGTGCCGCCGATGTCCACGCCCACACGATACATAAATTTTGGATTTTAGATTTTCGATTTTAGATTGAATCCAAAATCGGCAATCCAAAATCTAAAATGGGCCTTTTTTCATCTTTGCGAAAAAAGGTCGAGCACCCGCTGCGTCTGGTGATTGGCGGCGGGACGGAGCAGCGGGATCTTGACGCCGGCGTCGCGGTATTGCTGGACGCGCTTCTTCACCTCATCCGGCGTCCCGCTCGCGGTCATGCCCTCGACGTAGGAATCCGGAATCGCCTTGATGAGTCCGTCCATTCCTCCGGCGGCGTGGGCCTTCTCGAACAGTGGAATGTCTTCCTTCCTGATGTAAGGCTCGCCGACGCGCATCTTCGGCCCTGCGATGAAGGAGATCTGGACCGGATCGAGCTTTGTCGCCACTTCCCAGCGGACTTGATCGAGCGCTTTCTTATGGTCGTCCTCGACCGAGCAGTTGATGATCTGCGCGACCTCGAACTTGGAGAAATTTCTGCCCGCGGCTTCGGCCGACTGGCGAATGATCTTGAGCGCGTTCACCGTATATTCCGGCGAGCAGACCGCGTTCAGAACGACGCCGTCGGCGACTTGCCCGGCGAGCTTGAGGCCGGTCGTGCTCGTCGCCGGAGCGTAAATCGGAATGAACGTGCGAATCGGCTTCCAGCCTAATCCTACGTTGTCGAAGTTGACGTACTGGCCGTGGTAGGAAACTTTCTCGCCGGTGAGAAGCAGGCGCATCGACTCGATGTATTCCTTCAGCACTTGTGCCGGCGTGGCGGTCACGTCCGGATCGAGGGCGTGCACTCGCTGGTGACTTTTCGTGCAGGCGCCCGGCGCCATCGTCATCCGCCCTCCGGTCAGCTCGTCCAGGCTCGCCAGTGACTGCGCCATGACGAGCGGGCTGCGGAGGCGGACGATCTGAGTGGAGCCGAGAATCATCTTCTTCGTCGCCAAACCAATGGCGGCCAGCGCCGTTACCGAGTCGCGCATGATCTCGATGGTCTCCGAGAAAAAAGCCATCTCGTAGCCGCGCTCTTCCGCTTGCCGCATCAAGGCGGCGATCTCTCTCACGTTGGTAAATTTGCCGTAGCCTAGCGCAAAACCGACTCGTGCCACGTTTTCTCCTCTCCAGCGCGCGTGATATGAGTTCGTAGCTACCCTCAAAAGGAGTCGCTGTCAAACCATGTGTATCAGAAAGCGCGCCGGGTTTCAGCTTTTCGGACCGGCGCCGTCGGTTTGACATCCCAAATTTGTCTGTGTTAGTCGCGAGAGAGGCGCAGGCATCATGGAGACGAATTCTCATCAAGAACGACGCCGTGATCGCCATGATCATCGACGCCGCGCCGTGATGGAGAGGCTCCCGTACAAGCTACAACCCAAATAGCCGTTTGAGTAGATCAGCCAAGACGAGAAAATTTTTTGCCAGGAGGTCACGTCATGGGCAAGCGAATCTCCGAGCTAATTTTTGTCGGACTCCTTTCCGTTCTGATTGCGGGAGCGGCTTCTGCCGCTCAGGTGCCAAAGGCGGGCGGCGTTCTCAATGCCACGCTCACCGAGGCGCCGCCCAGCTTCTCACTCCACGAAGAGGTCACGATCTCGACGGTCTGGCCGATGATGCCCTGCTACAACAACCTGATTCTCTTTGATCCATTAAAGAAGCAGGAGAGCATGGAGACGATCATCCCGGAGCTGGCGGAGAAATGGACGTTACAGGACGGCGGAAGGAGCCTGGTCTTTTTTCTCAGGAAGGACGTGAAGTGGCACGACGGCCGGCCCTTTAGTTCGAAAGACGTGAAACATACCTTTGATACCATTCGGGAAGTCGAAGGAGTGACGGCCAAGCTCCGTGTGAACCCGCGCAAGCTCTGGTACGAGAACGTGGAGTCGATCGACGCGAGCACGCCCGACGCGGTGGTCTTCCGGCTCAAGCGTCCGCAGCAGTCGCTCATCCTCATGCTGGCCTCCGGTTACGCGCCGATCTATCCCGCTCACGTTCCGGTCACCGAGCTGCGCTCCAAGTGCCTAGGCACCGGCCCGTTCAAGCTCAAGGAGTACCGGCAGGGCGAGCTGATCGAGATGGTGAAAAATCCCGATTACTTCGTCAAGGGCCGGCCCTATCTCGACGGCATCCGCTACACCATCATCAAAGATCGCTCCACCCGCTACGCGGCCCTGCAGGCGGGCCGGCAGGACATCCCGTTTATCTGGGAAGTCGCGAAAACAAACGCCGAGACGACGAAACGCGCCGTGCCGAAGCTCGTTCTCGTCGAATCGAGCACCAACGTCAACGACCACATTCTGGTGAACCTCACGCGGCCGCTGTTCAAGGAGCCGAAGATCCGGAACGCCGTCAGTCTCGCCGTCGATCGCAAGGGCTACATCCAGGCCGGCAGGCAGGGCGCGGCGATTATCGGCGGCGTGATGCTGCCGAAGCCGTATGGCGTGTGGGGATTGCCGGAGGCCGAGCAGAAAAAGATCCCGGGCTTTGGCGATGCGGCCAAAAACAAAGCCGAAGCGAAAAAACTCCTGGCCGAAATGGGCTACGGGCCGTCCAAGCCGCTCAAGTTCACCGTCTCGACCCGCGCGATCCCGATTTACGTCGACATCTCCGGCTTCATCATCGACCAGTTCAAGCAAGTGGGGATCGAGGCCACGCTGGAGCAGGTGGAGACCGGCGTGTGGCACGCGAAGATGACGCGGCGGGAATTCGACGTCGCCGTCAACGCGACCGGCATCGGCCCGGACGATCCGGACGCCAATCTGTACGAGAATTTCAAATGCGTCTCGGCCCGCAATTACTCGGCCTACTGCAGCGAAGAGATGGACCGGCTGATCGAGCAGCAGTCGCAGACTCTCGAGCAGAAGAAGCGTCTGCAGCTCGTCAATGAGATCGACAAACGCCTCCAGCTCGACGGCGCGCGCATGATGCTCGGCTGGAGCAAAGAGTACGTGGTCATGTGGCCGCACGTGAAGAACGTCGTGCCGCACCAGTCGATTTACAACTACGGACGGATGCAGGAAGTTTGGCTCGATAAGTGACGCGCCGTGTTCTTTTACCTTCTCCAGCGTCTGCTCACCGCCGTTCTGACCCTGTTCGGAATGTCGGTCTTGATCTTCGTCATGCTGCGCGTCGTTCCCGGAGATATCGTCGATATCATCTTTTCCGCGGCAGGCTTCGTGAACCCGGCGGACAAGGCCGCGCTGGCGCGCGAGATGGGCTTGGACCGGCCGATCGCGGTGCAATACGGCCGCTGGCTCAGGGACATCGCGAAAGGGGACTTGGGGAAGTCTTACCGCTATGACGTGCCCGCCTGGCAGATCGTCAAGCCGCGCATTCCCGTCACGGTCGAGTTAGCCGTCCTTGCAATTTTGATCGCGGTCGTCCTGGGAGTTTTCACCGGCGTGGTGAGCGCCGCGCGCCAGGACAGCGCCCTAGACTATGTCCTGCGCATCTTCAGTCTCGCCGGCCTCTCCATGCCCTCGTTCTGGCTCGGCATGCTGATCATTCTCTTTCTGGTCTCCTGGGCGGGATGGATTCCGGCAATGACTTACGTCTCGCCGTTTCAGGATCTGCGCGCGCATCTCCTTCAGTTTATCTTTCCCGCTCTGGCGGTCGGCTACCGCGGCTCCGCCCTGATCATGCGCATCACCCGCTCCGCGATGCTGGAAGTCCTGCGCGAGGATTACATTCGAACAGCGCGGGCCAAGGGGCTGCGTGAGCGGTCCGTGGTGTTCGGCCACGCGCTGAGCAACGCCATGCTTCCCATCATCACCGTGACCGGCTTCGAGTTCGCCTTCATGATCGGCGGGCTGGTCGTCACCGAGACCGTGTTCAATCTTCCCGGCGTGGCGCGCTACCTCGTCGACGCGATTCTCTGGCGCGATTATCCGGTGGCGCAAAATCTCGTCATGCTCATCGCCATCGTCGTGGTCGCGGTGAATCTCTCGGTCGATCTCCTGTACGGTTATCTCGATCCGCGCATCCGCTATGGAACCCGGTGAGCAACATGCCGGCGAAAAATTTCATTGATTCTTGTCGCCGGAAACCGCTGGGCGCTTTGGGCGGGTTACTGATCCTCGCGATGGTTCTGACGGCGGTTTTCGCAGACGCGATCGCGACCCACGACCCGATCCGGACCGACGCCGAGCACACGCTCGCGCGCCCGAGCCGGGCCCACTGGCTCGGCACGGATAATCTCGGACGGGATATCTACAGCCGCATCGTGCATGGCGCCAGAGTCTCGCTCATGGTGGGACTCGGATCGACCTTGCTCGGCGCCGCGCTCGGCGCGGTAATCGGCCTTCTCTCGGGCTACTCAGGCGGCTGGCTCGATCTCTTTTTGCAGCGCGTGATGGAAATTCTACAGGGGCTGCCGCTATTGATCCTGGCCCTGGTGATGACTGCGGCGCTGAGACCCTCAGTCGGCAACGTTATCGTCGCCATCTCGGTGCCCATCATTCCCATGGCGCAGCGGGTCATCCGCAGCAGCGTTCTCGCCATTCGCGAATTCGCGTATATCGAGGCGGCGCGCGCGCTGGGAGTCGGACACCTGAGCATCGCCTTTCGCCATATTCTGCCCAACACCGTCGGACCGTTCATCGTTTTGACGACGACGCAATTCGGCAGCGCCATTCTCGTCGAGGCGGCCTTGAGCTTCCTGGGGCTCGGCGTGCCGGAGCCCTGGCCGTCTTGGGGACGGATGCTTTCGGTCTCGGCGGCGGAGTTCGCGCAAAAGGCGCCGTGGCTCGTCATCTTTCCGGGCAGCGCCATTAGCTTGGTGGTCTTCGCGTCGAATCTTTTGGGCGACGCGCTCCGCGACACGCTCGACCCGCGCCTCAGGCGGGCGCAGAGTGCGTGAACTAAAACAAAAAATACTATCTCACCACGAAGGACACAAAGGTCACGTGCCCTCACCCCTTCCCTCTCCCGCGTGCGGGAGAGGGTGAGGGAGAGGGTCGTTCGCGCAAAGGCGCAAAGGCCGCCAAGTGAGAAGATTAAGAATTAAAAACTTTGCGTGCTTGGCGTCTTGGCGCGCCCTCCCACCTTCCCTCTCCCGCTAGCGGGAGAGGGTGAGGGAGAGGGAGGTATCTCGTTCAAAATTTAAATTTGGGTCTTTCGGATTGTTTCGGATTTCGAAATTCAAATTTCGGATTTAGTATTTTCGGTTTGTTTCGGATTTCGGGCTTCGGATTTCGAACTTGACGCCTACCTCTGTATCGCATACTTTTAGGCCGCCTTTCCTAGCCGGGCTTTTTGCTTTGGAGGACTCCGATTTCCAAGAAGATGTCCAAGAAATCCAGCGTCAATTCCCGGAAACCTGCTCTTAAGAAAAAGCGCCCGCCGTCGAAGCAGTCACGCGCTGTGGTGGGACATGACGTCGAGGCGCTGAAGCAGGAACTCGCCGAGGCTTTAGAGCAACAGACCGCTACCAGCGAGATCCTGCGCATGATCGCCCGCTCTCCGACCGAGCTCGGGCCTGTGATGATGACCATCGCAGAGACTGCGGCCCGGCTATGTGACGCAGATGACGCCCTTGTTCGGCGTCTCGATGGCAATATCTCACGCCTCGTCGCCCACTTTGGACAGATCCCGACCGCGCATGCGTTGGGTGAGGGTGATGTCGTCGATCGTGGCTCAGTAGCAGGCCGTGCGATCATTGACCGAAAGACCGTCCATGTCCATGACCTCCTGGCAGCCGAAGCCGACTTCCCCGCACTCAAGACCCGCGGGATCGCCATGGGTGTCCGGACCGGCTTGGCGGTGCCGCTGATGCGTGAAGGTGTTCCTATCGGCGCGATCAATATCCGCCGGACGGAAGTGCGGCCTTTCACCGACAAGCAGATCGCGCTCCTCAAAACCTTCGCCGATCAGGCCGTGATCGCGATCGAGAACGTCCGTTTGTTCCAAGAGTCGCAGGCGAGAAACCGCGAGGTTGCAGCGCTCCACGACGTGACGGCCGCGGCCAGTCAATCATTGGAGATCAATCCCGTGCTCCAGGAGGTGGTGCGGAAAATCACCGAAATCTTCCGTTTCGATGCAGTGAGGATCCGCCTGTTCGATCCCGGAACGGAGAGCCTGATTTTAAAGGCCTCGCATGGAGCCGGCGAGGAAGCGTTAGGCGCTACGGTCTTTCGGCGCGGGGAAGGGATCATGGGTAGGGTCGCCGAAACGGGGGAGCCGATGGTCTTCGAGGACGTGAACACCGATCCCCGCTATCGGGAGTTCAGCCGGACGAGGGGATCGAAAGACGCGGGATTTTCTTTCTTTGCGGTGTTCCCGATAAAGGCCAAAGGAGCTTTTGCCGGGCTGATCGTGTGCCTCGGCGAGCAGCCGCGAAAATTAACGCCCGAAGAGACGCGGCTGATCGGCTCGATGTCGGACCACATCGGCGTCGCTCTCCACAACATCAACCTATTCGAGGAGCTAAAGAACAAAACCGGCGAGCTAGAAACCTCCAACTCGGAACTTCGCGAGGCGCTGGAGCAACAGACCGCGACCAGTGAGATCCTGCGCGTCATCGCCAGCTCGCCGACCGACATTCAGCCTGTGCTGGATACGGTGATACAAAATGCGGTGAGACTTGCCGGCGCCAAGCAAGGTCATGTTCGTCAGTATGATGGTGAGTTCTTCCGACTGGTTGCCCATTACGGCGAAACCCCTGAACAGCTCGCTATCCTCCGATCCGTCCCTGTCAGGTCCAGTCGCGCATTTCTTGAGAGAAGATCTTTTCAGGTTCTTGACGAACAACTTGAGACTCCTCCTCCCCCCCAGGCGGTCCTCACCGGAGCACGAACGCTCCTGTCAGTGCCATTGCTTCGAGAAGGAACGGCGGTCGGAGTCATCACGATTTGGCGCGACTTTGTCGAAGCGTTTACGGAGCGTCAGATCGAGTTGGTTAAAACCTTCGCCGACCAGGCGGTGATCGCCATAGAGAACGTGCGCCTGTTCCAAGAGCTGCAAGCCCGCAACCGCGACCTCACCGAGGCGCTGGAGCAGCAGACCGCGACGAGTGAGGTGCTGAAAGTTATCAGCAGTTCACCCACCGATCTACAGCCCGTCTTCCAGACTATACTTTCGAGCATTACCCGGTTGTGCGAATCGAACATCGCTCAAGTCACGCTTTATGATGGCGAGACGCTGACGACCGTCGCCCAGCACGGCGCCACACCCGAGTTCGCGGAATTTCTCAAGGGTAGCCGCCTTCCGAGCCGCGAGACCCCGACGCGACTGGCGGCCCTGGAGCGGAGGACGGTCCATGTGACCGATCTACTGGCAGACCCGGAGTTCTCCCTCCCTTCGCTTGAAGTGTACCGAAAGGAGAACGTCCGGACGGTTTTGTCCGTTCCCTTGCTTCGTGAAGAGAGGCTTATCGGTGTCGTCACGACATGGCGGCGTGAAGTTAGGCCGTTCACCGACAAGCAGGTTGCGTTGGTTCAGACCTTTGCCGACCAGGCAGTGATCGCAATCGAGAACGTGCGGCTGTTCCAGGAACTCAAAGAGGCGTTGGAACAACAGACTGCGACCAGTGAAATCCTGGGCGTCATCGCCAGCTCGCCGACGGATATACAGCCGGTGTTGGATGCCATCGCCCAGAGCGCAGCTCGGGTGTGTGGGTCCGACGACGCGACCATTCGTCTTCTCAAGGGCGACACGGTGTCGCTGGTCGCGCACTACGGGACGATTCCCACTGGAGTGGCACAGAGACCCTTGGCTTTGCGCACGCCGGGCAACGAGGCCATGCACCAGCGGAGGACCGTCCACGTTCCGGACATACTGGCCGAGGCGGAAAGGTTTCCCGACAGCGGACCGGTCTCCCTGGGGCGCGGTCTGCGCACCTACCTTGTGACGCCGTTGCTGCGGGAAGGGGCACCGATCGGCGTGATCGTCATCCGCCGGATGGAGGTGAAGCCTTTTACCGACAAGCAGATAGCACTGCTGGAGACTTTTGCCTCCCAGGCCGTCATCGCCATCGAGAACGTGCGGCTGTTCCAGGAACTGCAAGTTCGCAACCGCGACCTCACAGAGGCGCTGGAGCAGCAGACGGCGACCAGCGAAATCCTGCGAGTGATCGCCAGCTCGCCGACGGATATTCAGCCGGTGTTGGACGTGGTCGCCGAAAATGCCGCACGGCTTTGCGAAGCAAGTGATGCCCAGATTCGGTTAGTTGAAGGCAGCGGTCTCAAATTGGTCGCTTCCTTTGGATCCATGCCGGCCCCTAGCTTGACCCCGCTCAGCCCAAGAAATCCGTCGGGTCAAGCGGCTCTTACACGACAGGCCGTCCATGTTCACGATCTTGCGGCGGCGGTCAAAACGGAGTTTCCCGAAAGCGAGCCTTTTCAAAAGCGGACCGGCGCACGCACTTTCCTTAGCACGCCGATGGTCAGAGAGGGTAGTGCCATCGGCGTGATCAACGTTAGGCGACTGGAGGTTCGTCCTTTTTCAGAAAGGCATATCGCACTGCTCAAGACCTTTGCCGACCAGGCGGTGATCGCCATTGAGAACGTCCGGCTGTTCCAAGAGCTGCAAGTCCGCAACCGCGACCTCACCGAGGCTCTGGAACAGCAGACCGCGACGAGCGAGATACTGCGTGTCATTAGTAGTTCTCCCACAGATGTGCAGCCTGTGATGGATACGATCGCCGTGAGCGCCGCCCGTCTCTGCGCTGCCGACGACGCTCATATTTACCGCGTTGACGGCGACCAGCTTCGGCGCGCAGCTTCGTATGGAACCTTGCCCGCGCCGGGAGACCATGCAATCAGCCGCCAGACAGTGAGAGGCCGAGCCGTCGTCGATCGCAAAACAATTCACATCCATGACTTCCGAACGGTTGCGGCCGATTTTCCCGAAAGAAGGAGTCCGGAGAGGGATCGAACCTTACTTGCCACCCCATTGATCCGCGAAGGTGTAGCCATTGGCGTGATTGCGATTCGCCGGTCGGAGGTTCGCCCTTTTTCAGAGAAGCAAATTAAGCTGCTGGAAACCTTCGCCGACCAGGCCGTCATCGCAATCGAGAACGTGCGGCTGTTCCAGGAATTGCAGGTGAGGAATCGTGATCTGACGGAGGCTTTGGAACAGCAGACTGCGACGAGCGAAATCCTGCGTGTCATCGCGAGTTCGCCAACCGACCCTCAACCTGTCTTTCAGACGATCCTAGACAATGCAGTTCGCCTCTGCGAGGCGCAAAACGGCGCGGTGTTCAGATTTGATGGAGAGGCTTTTCGGGCTGTCGTATGGAATAACGTTTCGCCCGCATTGCAGGCTTACATAGAGAAGACGCCGATTCGGCCGGGGCGAGAGAGCGCCCTGCGTCGAGTGGGACTTGAAAAACGGCCGGTCCATATCCCGGACATGCTTTCTGACCCCGAGTGTATTGTGCCTGAGCCTTACAGGGACGAAGGGATGCGTACGAGCCTCGCTGTGCCGCTCCTTAAAGAGAATGATTTGATCGGTGCAATCGCGGTCCACCGCCGAGAGGTCCGCCCTTTCACGGACGCGCACATAAAGCTGGTTTCAACCTTCGCCGACCAGGCTGTGATCGCCATCGAGAACGTCCGTCTGTTTCAGGAATTGCAAGCGCGCAACCGCGATCTCACCGAGGCCCTGGAGCAGCAGACTGCCACCAGCGAGATCCTCCGCGTCATCGCCAGCTCGCCGACCGATCTCCAGCCTGTGCTCACTGCCGTGGCGGAGAATGCCGCGCGGGTCTGTGGCGCAAAGGATGCCAATATCTTTCGTATCGAAGGCGATTTGCTTCGACTCGCCTCGGCCTACGGCTCGCTGCCGGCAATGGAAGGGTTCGAGGAAGGCATGATCATCAATCGCGACTGGGTCACCGGACGCTCCGTGGTCGACCGGCAAACGATCCACATCGACGACCTCACGGCAGAGGAAACCGAATTTCCGCAGGGCAGCGATTATGCGCGGCGCTTCGGCCATCGGACCACGCTGGCGACGCCGCTGTTGCGCGAGGGTATTCCCATAGGAGCGATTTTAATTCGCCGGGCGGAAGTGCGGTCGTTCACTGACAGCCAAATCAAACTTCTTGAAACATTCGCCTCCCAGGCGGTGATCGCTATCGAGAACGTCCGCCTGTTTCAGGAACTACAGGTGCGCAACCGCGACCTCACCGAGGCCTTGGAACAGCAGACGGCCACCAGTGAGATTCTGCGTGTTATCGCCAGCTCGCCGACGGACATTCAGCCGGTGCTGGACACCGTAGCCGAGAATGCTGCGCGATTGTGCGATGCATTGGACGCTGTGATCTATCGGATCGATGGTGAAAGCGTCCAGCCAGTCGCGCATCATGGACCGGTGCCACTCGGACAGGCCGGCCGGCCGTTAGCTCGGGGCCTGCCGGTGAGCCGGGCCATCTTAGAGCGTCAGACACTTCACATCCCCGATCTCGCAGCGGTAGTGGAAACCGAGTATCCGGACGCCAAGCCCCTTCAGCAACAGGGTGGTGGTGGTGTCCGTACGATGCTTGCGACGCCGTTGCTGCGAGAGGGCGTTGCGATTGGAGCTATTTCGATTCGCCGACAGGAGGTTCGTCCTTTCTCGGAGAAGCAGATCGCTCTCCTCAAAACCTTCGCCGACCAGGCGGTGATCGCCATCGAGAACGTCCGTCTGTTTCAGGAATTGCAGGATCGTAATCGCCAGCTCAGCGAAGCTCTTGAGCAGCAGACAGCGACGAGCGAAGTACTGCGAGTGATAGCAAGCTCCCCCACAGACTTGCAGCCTGTTCTCGACGTAGTTGTCGCAAACGCGGCGCGGCTGTGCGACTCGATCGATGCTCAGATTTTTCGTTTTGACGGCAAGATTCTCAGGCTCGCCGCTAACTATGGGGACGTTCCCGCAAGCGAAGAAATGCCGATCGGCCGCGGCAGATTGGCCAGTCGAGCATTTGTCGACCGCAAGACAATTCACATCCCCGACATCGACGAAGCGGGCGCCGAATTTCCCGATAGCAGGCGCTCCGGACATCGGACACGGCTAGCCACCCCATTGCTGCGCGAAGGCGTCGCCCTTGGTGTGATCGGAATTCGCCGGATGGAAATTAGGCCATTTACAGACAGCCAGATCAAGCTGCTCGAAACCTTCGCCGACCAGGCGGTGATCGCCATCGAGAACGTGCGATTGTTTAAAGAGCTAGGCGAGCGCAACGCGGAATTGCGGGAGGCGCTGGAGTATCAAACGGCAACGGCCGAGGTGCTCGGCATCATCAGCCGCTCGCCGACGGACGTGCAGCCGGTCCTCGACGCCATCGTCGAGAGTGCCGCGCGGGTTTGTGGAATTGACGACGTGATGCTGCGACTCCACGAGGGCGACACTATGGTTTCGCGGGCTCATTTTGGTTCCATACCTATCGTCCGCGTTGAGATCAGTATCGATGCGCCACAGGTTCGCTGGATGCGCGAGCATGGCACGCTCCATATTCCCGACGTCCACGCGCAGAACGATTTCCCCACGGTGGGTACCGGCGGCAACTTCCGCACCTGGTTAGCCGCTCCCCTTCGTCAGCAGGGGGAGTTCATTGGAATGCTGACCGCGCGTCGCATCGAGGTGCGCCCCTTCACTCCGGCGCAGATCAAGCTCCTTGAAACCTTCGCCGACCAGGCCGTGATCGCCATCGAGAACGTGCGGTTGTTCAATGAACTCGAAGTTCGTAACCGTGATCTCACCGAAGCCTTGGAACAGCAAACCGCCACTGGTGAAATTCTTTCCGTCATCAGCAGTTCGCCAACGGACGTTCAGCCGGTATTCGACACTATCGTCAAGAACGCTGCCCGACTATGCGAGGGCTCAGGATGCAGCGTCATCCGCTTCGACGGCGAGATGGTCCACTTAGTTGCTCAGCATAATATCTCGGCGGAAGCGCACGACGCCATGCAGC